>JAYUYF010000781.1:0-6469 GCA_043752605.1 Roseiflexaceae bacterium | reverse complement strand
TGTGCAAGATATCACAACAATCACCGCGCATACCACGCCACCACCATTTCGGATCGCGCGTCGCCGCCGCTTTCTGCGTGTGTTTCTGTTTTTCTTTGGCGTCGTCGCGCATATCTACCTGATCGATATTCAGTTGAGCAAACTGCCACCGTTGCGCTATCTCGCACAGCGCAGCGGCGAGCGACGCTACCGGCGCATGACGCGCGAATTCCGCGATCTGGCGATCGCACTCGGTGGCATGCAGATCAAGCTCGGGCAGTTCTTGAGTGCGCGTGCCGATATTCTGCCGGCCTATATCACCGAAGAATTGTCGGGACTGCAGGACGAAGTGCCCGCCGCGCCACTGGCATACAGCCTCGCGATCATCCGCGCCGAACTTGGGGCTGACCCAGAGACGCTGTTTCAATCATTTGATCGCACGCCAGTGGCGGCGGCATCGCTCGGGCAGGTGTACTACGGCGTGCTGCACGATGGGCGGGCGGTGGCGATCAAGGTGCAGCGGCCACGAATCGACGAAATCATCGCTATCGATCTGCGCGCGGTGCGGGCGGTGATCCAGATTATCAAAAACCACCCGATCATCAAACGCCGCGCCAATCTTGACCTGCTGTTTGACGAATTTGCGCGTGTGTTGCGTCAGGAGCTCGATTACGAAGCCGAGGCACAGAACGCGCTGCGCTTCCGCGCTAATTTTGCCGATACGCCCGGCATCTACGTACCCGAGCCATACCCCGAGGAATCGGCGCAGCGTGTGCTAGTGATGGAGCGCGTGAACGGTATCAGGCTCAGCGATTATGCCGCGCTCGACCGTGCGGGTATCAGCCGCGCCGAGCTAGCCGCGCGCATCAATCGCATTTTCCTCAAAATGTTTTTTCTCGATGGCTTCTTCCACGCTGACCCGCACCCCGGCAATATGTTTGTGCGCCCTGAAGCGCGCCCAGCCGATGCACCTGCCAGCGACCCGACGCCCTATACGCTCATTTTGCTCGATAGCGGCATGGTGGGCGATCTGCCCGATAACACGATGCAGATCGTGCGCGATGGTGTAGTCGGCGTGACAACGAACAATGCGCAACGGATCGTCGATGCGCTCGACCGTATGGGAATGATCCTGCCCGAGGCCGATCGGCGGCCGATCGTGCGCGCCTTCGACCGCGTGCTGCGGATCACCTACAACCAGAGCCAGCGGCAATTGACCAACATCGATGTCGACCGGGTCTTCGACCAGACGCAGGATCTCGTGCGCGAACTGCCATTTCAAATCCCGCAAAACCTGATCTATCTCGGCCGCTCGATCAGCATGGTCAGCGGGCTGGTGACCGGGCTGTACCCCGATATCAACCTCTTTGAAGAGACGCAACCGTTCGCCCAGCAAATCGTGGATCGCGAACGGCGCGACGGCCAGTGGGTCGAGCGTATCCAACAGGAAGCGGGGAACTACGCGCGGATCGCGGCCAGTTTGCCGCAGCGGCTCGACGATTACTACCGCCAGGCGCTTGATGGCGAGTTGGAGATGCGTGTTGATCTCAGCCGCGTCGAGCGCGGGCTGCGGCGCGTCGAGCGTGGCACCGCGCGCGTGGCGCAGAGCATCCTGGCGGCGGCGCTGCTGCTGTGCGGCACGCTGCTGCGCATCAGTGGCTCTGGCGATGAGGCGCTGTGGGCCTGGGGGCTGGCGGCGGCGCTGGCGCTGCTCGCGCTGCGGCGGTAGGGGACGGTGACACGGTGACCGGAATGGGCGGCGGGCGGCGCGGGCGGGCGGCGGCGGGGGATGTGTACGGGCAAAGCATTTCTGGCGGTCTGTCCGCAGACCGCCAGAAATGCTTTGCCCCTACGGGATCCCCGCCGCCCCGATCGCAAACAACAATTCGGCCGCGCACGCCAATTCCCCACCCACCGTGGCCACCGCGCGCGCCTTACCGACGCCCCGCCGCATCTTCTCGAACGTGGTCTCGAGCCGCAGCGTATCGCCGGGCACCACCATACGCCGGAAGCGCACGCCATCGATCCCAGCGAAGAGCGCGATGCGACCACGGTATTCTGCGAGGCTCAGCGCCGCCACCGCACCGGTCTGCGCGAGTGCCTCGATGATCAGCACACCGGGCATAATCGGCTGGCCGGGGAAATGCCCGGCGAAATGTGGCTCGTTCACCGACACGAGCTTCTCGGCCACCGCACGCACGCCGGGCTCCAACTCCAGCACCCGGTCGATCAGCAGAAACGGCGGGCGATGCGGGATGATCGCCATGATCTCGGTGATGGTCAACATGGTAATTCCTCGATTTTTCTATACGGGTATGGCGCGTTGTGCGGCGGCCACCGCCTCCATCTGCACCTGGTGCAGCCGCTCGTGGACGATCATGATCCGGTAGGCATCGAGCATCGGGTAGGCCACGAAGCCGACGGCAGGTGAGGTGACGATGATCCGTTCGAGCGGCATGTCGCGTGTGGTGCTCAAGTAGCCGACGATGCGGCGCTGCTGCGCGCGGAACCGATCGAGCAGGTCGGCAGCGGCAGCGGCGGCCCGGGGCATAAAGCCCGGCGGCGTGGGGATCGGGCGCGACTGGCCGGGTGTGAGCCCGCTGATAATCAACGGACCGATCAGGCGCGGCAAGAGTGGGAGGCGCTCCCAAAAGGTATGCTGCTTGCGCCCCTCGGTCACTGCGGCAAAATCGACAAAGTAACCCTCATTGGCCATACAAATATGCTGCAAGCACTGACCAACGCTCCACGAATCGGGTGCGGGCTGCCAGTTGATCTGCGCGGGCGACAACGCGGCGTAGAACGCGCCGACCTCGTTCTCGATCATCGTCGCTTCATCGATCAGTTGCGCCACCGTCGCTGTACGAAAATTGAGCATGATACGCCTCCGCAATCTGGCACGCTGCCGATCATCACAGGAGCGGCGCGTTCTGTCAAATCAGCATCAGCCGCCGCATGTGATCTGCGCAACGGCCCAGTTGGCGTTGATCCGCGTGGAGCGCCAGCAGCAAGCTGCGGCGCTCCAGGGACGACGTGCGCGGTGGGTGGTGGGGCGGGGGCAACGGGCGGCGGTGGAGTAGCGGACGCAGCATGCTGCGTCCCAACGGGAGCGACGCGCAACATGATGACGCCATGGGCGGGTACAGGTGCGCTAAAGCTGCCAGCAAACGTGCCAAGATCGCCGCGCGCCCACAGATCGCGCACGGCGGCACTGTCACTCGGCAAGCCGAGCATCGACCAGGCCACCGTGATCGGCGCGGCCACCGTGCGGCGGTTGAAGAGCACAACGGCGCGTGACCCATCGGCGAGCGGGCGGCTCCAGACCTGGAGCCCGTCGTAGCTATCCCACACCGAGACGCCCTGCACACCGAGCGAATCCTGATCGACCGCAATGACTTCGGGGTTGGTCAGGAGCGCGTGGATGGTGGCATCCATGGTGCGCAGATCGTTGCCCGCGATCAGCGGCGCGGCCATGAGCGCCCACATGCTCATGTGGGTCTTCTGTTCATCGAGCGTGAGGCGGCCATTGCCGATCTGGAGCATGTCGGGGTCGTTCCAGCGGCCCGCGCCCGCAGCGGCGTTGTAGCGGCCATTGGCATCGATATTGTCGACGATCGAGCGCCAGGTGGGGAAGATATCGCCGGTGGTGCGCCACATGTGGCCGCGATCGGCACCCCATTCCCAGGGGTTTGCTGCGCCCCACTCACAGATACTGATCACCATGGGGCGGCTGGTCTGCGCAATGGCATCGCGGAAGATCGCATAGCGCTGGCGTGCATCCTGATTCTCGGCACCGCACCAATCGATTTTCACAAAATCAACGCCCCACGCGGCAAACGCGGCCATGTCTTGCACCTCGTGGCCCAGGCTGCCGGGGCGGCCCATGCACGTAATCGCACCCGCCGAGGTGTAGAGCCCGAGCTTGAGCCCGCGCTGATGCACGTAGTCTGCCAGCGGCGCGATGCCACCCGGAAAGCGCACGGGGTCGGCGAACAGATTGCCATTGGCATCGCGGCCTGTCTGCCAGCAATCGTCGATCACCACGTACTGGTAGCCGACGGCCTGCATGCCACTGGCGACCATCGCATCGGCGGTCTTGCGGATCAGCTGCGAATCGATATCGCAGCCAAAGCGGTTCCAGGTATTCCAGCCCATCGGCGGCGTGCGCGCCAGCCCATCGTCGAGCGCGGCGGCGGGCGTGGTGGTCTGCGGTGTGGGCGCATAGAGCAGCAGTGCCAGTGCCAGCGCGCCGATACTCGCCAGCCAGCGCGTAAGATGAGGGTACGACATACAGACTCCCGCGTTTGGGCGCAGCGCGCCGCCGTTGCTGCGTACAGGGTAGCAGGTGACGGCGTGTGGCACAGCCCGCGCGGGTTACGGGAGGATAAAGCGCAGATTACAGAACAACCTCACCCCTGGCCCCCTCTCCAATGTGGAGCGGGGAGATTTGCTGCCCTCGCCCCCGGCCCCGCTCCCGCCTGCGGGAGCGGGGAGAGCGTGTTGATAGTTACCATGCCTGACGCGCGGCCAATGCAGCGAGTTACGTTTCAATAATTGCGCGCCAGCAACACGATCGGGCGCGTGCCGAACGGTGCCCCGCTGCGTTCGCCAAGCAGCGTGATGCGCATTTCGGACGAGGTGCCAAAATCGTAGATGTGGGTCACTTCGACATCTTCTGATTTCCAGATCGCAGCGACACGGCGCGACGTTGCGATTGCGTTGCCCTGCCAGCCGCCGATCGAAAACTGGCTGAGATGGCCGCAACATTCGAGCCAGATCGCGCGCAGGTAGGCGTCGATATCCTTTAGCGTGGCTGAACCACGAATCTCGATATCCAGCCAGAGGTTGTGGTCGTGGGCAGCCTGCATGCGGAGCGCATAGCTATATGGCTTGCATTACTGGCGTGAGAAGGTTATACCGGTGTAGATTGCTTGCATTGAAATAGTCGCGTTGATAGCGGCTATTTCAATCGTTGCTGCCATATCGTCAACAAGATTGACATACCAAAAGTGCGGTGTTTGGCGAGTGTAGTACTGCACATAAGGGGCATCCTGGGCAACGAGGATATACGCTTGAAGCGACTCGATGGTTCGGTAGTATTCGAGCTTTTCCTTGCGGTCTTTTGCCTGGGTCGATGGCGAAAGTATTTCAATGATCACGGTCGGGTTCAGCAGGGTCATTTCGCCTGGCTCGGCATACTGCGGCGTTCCACAGACGATGGTAAGATCGGGATACGTATAGACGCGCTGGTCAATCGCTTGAACACGCATATCGCTCGGAAAAACCTGACAGCCATTGGTACGCACTGGCGCATACAAGTGTCCAATAAAATTCGCCGTAATTAAATTGTGCCGAGCAGTTGAGCCTGCCTGAGCCACAATATATCCGGCGTAGTACTCAAGTTTATCGCTGCTCTGCTGGTCATGCAAGAAGTATTCTTGAGCGGTATGCCCCTGTTTACGTTGTGCAATCATACTACTAGGCCTCACAATACGAGCAGTAGTTTCTTGTATTAAATCATAGCAGGGTTCAGGCGGTGATGCAATCGGCGTCCGGATTCTCTCTTTGCTCGACCAATAGTTCACCGTAATCGGCCCAGCGTGGTACAGTCAGGATAGCAAAGAGGATCCCAACCAGTTCTGCCAGATCGTTGGGAGCTGCGTTTGAAGACTGCAGCTGAAGATGATTACGGTGTTACAAAGGCTAAGCCATCAACGAGTGGACCGTATGTTTCCTTATCGGTGTATATCAGGAGCAATGTCGTTGCTGTTGGTTTGAAAACATAATAATCATTATAGCTGAAGCCAAACAGAGTACGCCGGTAATGGCGTGCTGGTTGGCCTGCAATGATGAGCGTTTCGACAGGTCCGTTCACACCGCCTTCTTCGACTGCCAGTGCCTGTTCTTCCAGCGCAATCCACGCTTCAAGTGTTCCGGCGAATTGTAACAGGGTGAGGCTTGGCGGGGGAGGATACTCACCAATTGCGCCGTTTGTTGGTGTTGGTACTGGCGGCAAGGCGACAAAACCAGTAGCAAGCACAGGAATCTGATGTAGTATTTGGCTGGCTTCTGTAGTCGGTGATGAAATGATACCTGCCGCTTCGGAGGGAAGGGAAACACTCAATCCTTGCCACGCAACGCGATGCCAGTTCGCAGGTAGTAATGGAAGAGAAGTGCTGGTTGCTGCCGCAACTGTTTGTGTAGCGATTGGTGTGGTTGTCGAAGGAGCCTCAAGCTCACGAGAGAATGGTGTGCTTGAAACAGTCGGACGCAGCACTTCACTAGCGGAAGGCGTCGTGCAGCTACTAAGTAGAACCAACAAGCACAATGGAACTAGCCGATGGAACAGGGGAATGTACATACTACCTCTTTTTCAGTTCACAAACGTAAGCAGGACTTACGATCGTGACATATATGCTACGCGAGACGAAGTGCAGGTATTCGTGGATGCATGAGTTCTGTACGAAGATATTCCGCAAACAGTGCGTTT
>JAYUYF010000780.1:0-6473 GCA_043752605.1 Roseiflexaceae bacterium | reverse complement strand
GCACCGGTGTGCCACTGACCACGCCATCGGCATCGGGCGCAAACACCTGCACCCGGCCATTCCAGGTATCGGCGACATACACCAGGCCCTGGGCATCCACCGCGATGCCGACCGGCTCATCGAACTGGCCCGCGCCCGCGCCCGCCGCACCCCACTGGAACAGGAAATTGCCGTCGCCATCGGTCACAACCACACGTTTGTTGCCGGTATCGGCCACGTACACGCGCCCCTGCGCATCGACGGCCACCGAGCGCGGCCCAAAAAATCCGAGCGGTTGGGCTGCATTGCCCGCGAGCGTGCCATCGGTTTGCGACGCGACGCGCCCATTGCCAAAATCCTGTCCTTCGCCCCAGCTTGCCACAAACTCACCCTGCGCATTGAGCTTGACGACGCGTGCGTTCCAGGTATCGGCCACGTAGATATTGCCCTGCGCATCGACGGCGATGCCGCGCGGCTCGTTGAACTGACCATCGCCCGCGCCAAGTGTGCCAATTGTGAGATCGGGCGTGCCATCGGCGGTGAAGCGCTGGATGCGGTGGTTGGCGGTATCGGCCACGTAGATGCGGCCCTGCGCGTCGAGCGCCACGCCGCGCGGCTCGGCCAGTTCGCCTGCGGCCGCGCCCGCTGCCGCGATCGTCTGTGCCGCCAGGAACGTCGCCGGGGCGCTGCTGCTGACCGCGGTACTGCCGCCACCACCGGCCAGATCGCGCCGCACCCAGACCTGCATCTCGCGGCCTTCAAGCGTCAACGGCGCGGGCAGATCGCGGTACATCAGGTAGCGGCGTGTCGAATCCCAGTGGCTGCTATCGAATGGCCAGAGCAGTGGTGCCCAGAAGCCGGGCAGCGCCGGTACCGCGCTCAACTCACCATTCAGGCACTTTTTAGCATAATCGGCGCGCGCGGACGGGTAGGCATAATAAAAGCGCGAGTAGCCGGGTGCCTGCAGATCGCAGCGGTCGAGGCTACCTTCGGGGAACCACCAGTTGAGCTTTGAATCATAGCGCTTGACGTGATTCGCCTCGAGCGCGGTGCGCGTCTGCTCGGTGACGTGATTGTTCGAGACCAGAATCATTGGTGCAGGAACCTTCTCGCCGCCACCCTGCGCCGGATCTACCAGGAAGCTCTCAGGCGTTGCGCTGCGGAAGAATGCGGCATCGCGGTATTCTGTGCGCTGGAAATTGCGCAGGTACCACTGCATTGGCCAGGCCAAGCTGCCCTCGCCGCCGTTCTCGGGATCGCCATTATCGAGCATGACTGGCATCGTCAGCCCACCCGCCGGGTCTTCTGCGCTGCGTACGTTGCGGGTCTGCGCGATCGCCAGTTCGTGCATTTCGCGCACAATCAGCGGCACATCGGGTGATGTCTGAGTGTAGATCATCAGCTCGCGCGGTGTGTCGGGGTGCGCGTAGACCACCATCCAGGCGGCACGAATGATGTAGATGCCGGTGATCGCCATCACCGAGAGCGTGCAGGCCACCAGCACTGCGCGCCGCCCGATCAGGCTGGCGAGCGATAATAAGCCATAAATCAGCCCGCCCGCGATCGCTAGCGGCAGCAGGGCCTGCAACAGCGATGACTGACCGGCCAGGTCGCTGCTACGATCACCAAAGCGCCAGAGCGCCACGCCGATCGCCGCAACCAGCAAGACTACCGCAGGGGGCACCAGCCAGACGCGCCGATCGGTGGCGCGTGCATCGCCGAGGGCCGCGACCAGCCGCGCCAACCCCCACGCGAGCAGCAGATTGGCCGGTAGCGCAATGTGTGCATTCAACCACGGCATCTTCTCACCCGCCCAGGAGAAGATCACGAGCGATCCGATAAACCAGAAGACCAGCAGAATGGGGAATAGCCCGATCCCGCCTGGCATCTCGTCTGCGGCTGGTGCGACCGCGACCTGGGGCACCAGATCGCTCATCGAGAGCGGCCGTGTCTCGGGGAGTTCGTCAGCAGCAGCGCTGCCATCGGTCACGCTATCGGTCACACCATCGACCATCGCCAATGGTGCTGCGGGCTCGACCGGCGCGCTGGTATCCTCGGCAGCCGGTCTGGGTGCGATCACGCGTGCGATCTGGGTCGCCGCCGGGCGGAAGAACAGATACACCAGCGCGGCAAACGAACCAAAGAACGCGGCCGGTTCGTAGAGCGGCATCATCATCAGATAGTAGTACCACGGCTGATCGCCGCGTTTGAATTCTTGCTGGCTGCCGAGCCAGTAGGCCAGCCCCTGATACAGCCCATCGAGCACACCGCGTGGATCGGCGAAGAACATGCTGTACAGCACGACAAAGATCGCCGCAAACAGCGCGATTGCGGTAAAGATCCCGCGCCGCTGCGTGCGCCAGGCATCGACAAATGCGGCCGACACAAACGGGCGCGGATCCCAGATTCGCACTGCCAGCGCACCGCTGCCGGCCACCGCCACAAACAGCAGCGCCAGACCATCTGCGCGCAGCGAACTCGTGATCTGGCCGCTCCAGATCCCGCCGATAATCAGCGCCTCGACAAAGGCCGCCAGCGCGGTGATGATCAGCAGCGCGGTCGTAATCTGGCGCTTCCCAATCTGCTCGTAGACAATCCTGATGAGCAAAAACGAGCCAAAGATAAAGCCAAGAATATAGTACAGCTCGTGGGTCGCCATCGCCAGCGCGGTGCCGACCGCCAGCAGCGAGAGCCAGGCGACGCGCCGGGTATCGACGAAGCGGATGAACCCGATCACGATCCAGAGCGTCCACAAGACCATCAGGCCATCGTGGCGCGCAAAACGCGTGTAGTACAGCAGCGTCGGCGAGAGCGTCAGCAGCAGTGCGGCGATGATCGTCCCGGTGCGGCCCAGATACGGCCGCAGCCACCAGACCGAGGCGGTCATCGCGATCCCGGCCAGCGCCTGTGGCAGGCGCGCCTGCAGCTCACCCTCGCCAAACAGGAAATATGCCAGCGCGGTGAAGGCATACAGCGACGGACCGTGGTAGACCGGATCGTAGCAGTAGGTGGGTGACGAGCGGCCGCCCGCGCAGGTAAAGTCGCCACTGCCGCTGTAGAGCTTCCAGCTCATCCAGGCGTGGATCGACTCATCGTGGTGCATGGCCATGCGGCCGAGCCCGTACAGATGCGCAAAGATACTGGCGAGCAGCACCAGCACAAACAGCAGCACATCGGTGCGTAGCCAGCTCAAGCTCAGCTCGCGATCGAGCGGCGAGCGTGATGTCGAAGGGAGCGAGATACTCGTCATGCACCTATCCTCTTGCGCCACCTGCCGGTGGCTGCCAACCTGCGCTGAATTATTTGCCGCCGGTGCCGATCCCGATCTCTTGTGCGAGGTCGGGGCGTGCGGCGATGATAAAATCGGACGAGCCCAGCCCGTAGGGCAGCTCGCGAAACAACATATATTGCCAGTAGCTGCGCGCGGTCTCGGATGCAAACGGCGTGCGCAGCACCTGCATCAGCAGCGGGCTCTGCGGCGTGACCGCAGCACTCGTCCAGTCTTTTGGCAGGCGGTACATCTGGTCTTCCGGGAACCACCAGCGCAGCGGGTAGCGCTGGATACGCATGCCATCGAGCAGCGCCCGATTACCCGGCACGCCGTCGATATTTTCTTGTAGGAGCAATACCGCCTGCACTTCGGGCGGCGGCGCACCCGCCAGCGTCGCTGGCTGCTCGGTCGCGCGGCTAAACGGGATCATATACCAGTCCCACACGGTCTCGTTGTCATACCAGATCGGCATGTCCATCCCGCCGCCACGGCGGGTAGACGCGAGCGCCAGCCGCTCGACGACACGCGTGACATCGGGCGTGGTCTGCACGTAGACCATCATCTCGCGCGCGTTGTCGCCGTTGATAAAGCTGAGCCGGTATGCATTGCGCACGGTGAAGAGCGCGAGTACCAGCGTCATCGCGATCGCCATACTGCCGAGCCCCCAGCGTGGGCCGCGCACGAGACATGCCGCGAGTGTGCCCAGCCCCAGCAGCGCGACCACGTACGGCAGCACATAGGGCATAAACCACGGTGTCGCGTCGACACTTGCATCGAGGCTATCGACGAGGTACACCAGCGCCAGCGCGGCGATAATCGTGACGCCGACGAGTACGAGCGCCAGCGCGCCGTGATCGCTGCGTTGCCCAGCGCGCCCGGCGTGCCACCAGCCCACTGTACGCGCCAGCGCCCAGCCCGCCAGCATAGTAAATGGCAATACCGTATGGATTGTGAGCCAGGGCATCTTCTCGCCAGCCCACGAATAGATCGCCAGCGTGCCGAGGCTCCAGTAGAGCAGCACCAGCGGCAGCCAGAACTGCCAGTCGATCGGCGCACTGCCGACCTTCGGCAGCAACCGCCGCGCGCGTACACGCTGTACCAGCGCCGCCAGCACGACACCGCCGCCGATCAGCCACCACAGCAACATCAGTTGCTCGTAGATTCCCAGTTGAACGACATAATAATAGGCTGGTTGACCGCCGCGTTTGACCTCGTGTTGCGCCAGCCAGTACAGCAGCGAGCCGGTGAAGCCGCTCACCACGCCGGTCGGATTGGTGAAGAATGCCGTGAAGAACAGCGTATGAATGCCGAGAAAAATCGCTGCCGCGATCACCAGTGGCCAGCCAGCAGCGGCGCTGAACGCGCGCATGAGCGTATCATCGTGGGCAGCGGCGCGTTGCCAGGCCGTCACGCCGTTGGCATCGTGCCTGCGCCAGATCGCCCAGTAGAGACCGATCAGGGTCGCGAGCGTGATAATGATCGCGCTTGTGATCGCCGGATGCACGACAAACTCGGCGAGCTTGACCACGTACAGCCCAAAATTGTTATCGGGTTGATGCCGTACACACAGCGCATAATTATTATCCGCAGTGGCGAGCGGGCCCCAGCCAAAGACCGGGCCATAATTCCCGACCGCCATCGGTGCCTGCACCGGGATCGGGTTGTCTGCCGAAGGACAGATATATGCGGCGTCACCCGCACGGATGACCGAATCGCTCTCAGGGAATGGCCGCTGGGCGTGGCCGGGCAAGACAAACAGCAGCGCGAGCAGCGTCAGGCCAAGGCCGACCGTGATCAGCAGACCGGGTCGCCAGACACGGCCAAAGAAGACCAGCGCGGCGACCGGCCCAAGGATCGTCAGATACAGATAAAACGTCTCGAGCGAGACAAACATGATACCGAGCGCCGCCGCAAGCACATACAACCAGAACGGCCGCCGATCGGTCAGGAAGCGCACAAACGCGACAATCGCGAGCAACTCGCAGAAGACTGCGTAGGCATCGTGCCGCAAAAAGCGGTTGACATACAAGAAAATCGGTGAAATCAGCAGCAGTGTGGCGGCGGCCAGCGCACCACCACGGCCAATCTGGCGGCGCAGCAGCAGTGGCAAGATGACCGTAGTGCTGCCAAACAGCGCCGCGCTGTAGCGCGCCGTCGCATCGCTGGCACCAAACAGCAGATAAAAGAACGCATTGATATGGTAGAGAAACGGCCCGTGCAGCAGCGGATCGTGGACGTAGCCGCGCGCCGCGTACAGGGCGTGGGAGACCTGCGCGTGCAGCGTCTCATCGTGATGCAATGCGCGGTTGTCGAGCTCCCAGAACCGCGTAAGCAGCGTGAGGAAGATCAGAATGCCCCAGAGCAGCCATTCGAGCGTCAGCACTGACCGGGCGGCGTGCGGGAGCAGGCGCGCGGCAGCAGGTTCCGGTACGATCTGGCGCGGATGTTCGGTCTGAGTGCCGGGAAGTTCAGCGACGGTCATGTGTTCCTTGCACGGTGTACGCTACCAGCGTTGATTGTACACGATGGTAGCGTCGGGGTGCAAGGCGATGTAGCACCGATTTTTGTTTGATCGATCAGTGCTTTGTGCTCCATCACTCGTGTGATGTGCTGCTCAGGCGGCGCGTGGTGTATAACTGAGCAGCCAGCGCGGCAGCGGTAGATGCAACGCGTTGCGGAGCGCCGTCGTATGGTGCAGATAATGGTCGAGCGCATGGGTGGCGCAGGCATACACCGTCTGATAGCTACAAAAGCTGGGCATGTGGCTCGGGTGCGACCAGTCTGCCGGGGCCAGATCGCTGAGCGCGCTGAGCAGTGCTTCGCGTGCCTCGCGCCGATCGGTCTCAGCGGCGGAATCGCTGGTGTAGCGGCGGGTGCGCAGGATGTACGCGTTGATCCGATCCGCGTCCTGCTCCCAGATCCGTTCGCGGTCGAGCGGCACCGCTTCGCCGTGGATCGCGCGCACACAACTGAGCAGCCGCCCGTCCCACGCGGCAAGATGTGCCTGCAACTCGCGCAGCGTCCAGCCGCCGTGAAGGCGCAGCCCGGCCGCACGCCGCCAGGCCACAATGGTGAGCGTGGTGTTGAAGTCATCGCGCGCCGCACGCAGCGCCGCCATGATCAGTGCGGGCGGGCCACTGGCCTGCTGCGGGGCGAGGCAGGCGCGCCAGCGCAGGAGATCACCAAGATGCTGTTGATCGTGCATCCAGCGCATGCGGGTCCA
>JAYUYF010000779.1:0-6473 GCA_043752605.1 Roseiflexaceae bacterium | reverse complement strand
GAGTCTTTGCGCGGCGGCCGCATCGCTTCTGAAAGAACAAAACGTGCGAAATCGTGAACTCCCGGCCCTGGTACTGATCGCCACGCTGCTGGCGCTAGCGCTCTATATCAACTTTGCGCCGAATAATCTGGCCTTTGGGAAAGATGTCACCCCGCGTCTCGGGCTCGACCTGCAAGGTGGCACGCAGGTACTGTTGCGTGCCGTCGGCGATACTGCCCCTGATACCGAGATTATGCAGGTCGCGATGGGCGTGATCGAGCAGCGGGTCAACGGCATCGGTGTGGCTGAGTCGGTGGTGCAACTCTCCGGGCGCGATCGAATTATCGTCGAGTTGCCGGGCGTCAAGGAGCCCGAACAGGCGATCGAGACGCTGCGTGGCACCGGTCGGCTCGAATTTATCGATACGCAGGGTCAGTTTCTGAACCCCGGCACGCCGGTGCGGACTTCGTCCAACCCGAGCCCGGCGGTATTGCAGCAGACGGTGCCCGTCACGGGTACGGCAGATGTCCAGCCTGCGCCCGTTGAGGGGCCGGTCTTTCAGAGCATCACCGATGGCCGTGATCTCGATACCCGCCAGGTGACACCGCGCTTTGGTAGTAGCACCAACGTGACAAACCAGTATGCAGTCGGCTTTGCCTTCACCGGCGATTCGGCACGCAGCCTCGAAACCTGGACATCACAGAATATCCAGAAGCCGATGTGTATCGTGCTCGATAATGTGGTATTCAGCTGTCCAGTCGTGCAGGCTGCGCTTCTGGGTGGTAGCGGTGAGATTACCACAAACACGCGTGAAGATGCCGAGCAGATCTTCAATCAGCTCAAGTACGGTGCACTGCCGGTGGCGCTCTCGGTCGAATCGAGCCGCACGATCTCGGCCACACTTGGCCAGACATCGGTGCGGCAGAGTATGCTGGCGGGCATCGTCGGTCTTGTGATCGTCGCGATCTTTATGATTACGTATTACCGCTTGCCGGGCATCCTTGCGACGTTCGCGCTGCTACTTTACACCGCGATCAGCTTTGCGATCTACCGCTGGATCCCGGTCACGCTTACGCTGCCCGGTATCGCCGGTTTCATTCTTTCGATCGGTCTTGCCGTCGATGCAAATGTGCTGATTTTCGCACGGTTGAAAGACGAATTGCGCGCCGGGCGTTCACTACGCGCCGCGATCGAGGCGGGCTTTAATGAAGCCTGGCCCGCGATCCGCGACTCAAGTGCGGCGACGTTGATCACCAGCACCATCCTGTTTCTGTTTGGCAACAGTTTTGGTGTCAGCCTGATCAAGGGCTTTGCGCTCACGCTTGGTCTTGGTATGATCCTCAACCTGTTCACCGCCGTGGTCGTGACGCGTACGTTGCTACGGGTTGTCGCGCCGTTGCGGTTTGCGCAGGATCCCTGGCTCTACGATGTGGCTGACCTTCGAAAGACGGCGCGTGGCGATGTGCAGCCCCCCGTGCGCGCAGCGAGTAAGTAAATGTTAAAACAGCTTGTCAAGCGTCGTTACTGGTGGTTTGCGTTTTCGCTCGCCACGATCATCCCCGGTCTCATCTCGCTGGCGCTGTTTGGGCTACGGCTCGGCATCGATTTTAGCGGTGGTGCATTGTGGGATGTGCAGTTTGTCCAGAAGCAGCCGACCGAGATCAGCGCCGACCGGATCCGCGAGATCTTCAACGCGCAGGGGTTTGAGGGTGCCACTGTGCAGCTCAGCCAGGCGCAAACCGATACCGGCACCGTCGCAGCGGCGCTGATTCGCACCAAATCACTCAGTTCGGAGAATCCGGAGCAGCAGCAGCAGGCGATCCTGGCGGCGCTGACCACCGAGTATGGCGAAGTGCGGCGCGAGGCGCTCCAGAGCGTCGGCGCGACGGTCAGCGCCGAGTCGACGCGCGCTGCGGTCATCGCGGTGATCGGTGCATCGCTGGCGATCCTGGTGTATCTGACGGTCGCATTTCGTAAGGCACCGCACCCGCTACGCTACGGGATCTGCGCGATCCTCGCGATGCTGCACGATGTGCTGGTGGTGATTGGCATTGCCTCGATCCTCGGACACTTTGTTGGCCTCGAAGTCGATGCGCTGTTCCTGACCGCACTGTTGACGATTATCAGTTTCTCGGTCCACGATACAATCGTCGTGTTCGACCGTATCCGCGAGAATCTGCTTGGCCGCCGCCCGGGTGAGTCGTTTGATGATATCGTCAATCATAGTATCGTGCAGACGCTGCCGCGCTCGATCAATACCCAGCTGACGACCTTCTTCTCGCTGATGGCATTGCTGTTATTTGGCGGCGAGACGCTCCGTAATCTGGTGCTGATCCTGACGATCGGGCTGATCAGCGGCACGTACTCGTCGATCTTCAATGCAGCGCAGTTGCTGGTCTTCTGGGAGCACCGCGAGTGGCGGCGCTTCTCTGGCCGCCGCGACGAGACGCCCGCCACCGCGTCGTAGCCGCCAACGGCGGTGTCTGCCAGTATACAGGTTGCTGCTCCAGCGCCGCGCGATCTTCGTTATCGCGCGGCGCTTGCCATGCTGCTGATGCTCGGTTTGGGGCTACGGCTGTGGATCTGGCAGGGCCACGAGCGTTACCCGCTCGGTGGCGATGAACGCGCGTATTTCCAGCAGATGCTCATGCTGTTGCAGACGCGCCAGTTTGTCGATCTGGACTTCATGCGGCCACCGTTCTACACGCTGTTGCTCGCCGCGCTCACGCTGGTGGGCGATTCACTGGTGCAGTGGCTACGGCTGGCGCAAGCGCTGATCGGCACGCTCACCATCATCCCACTTGCCGGGCTGGCGGCCAACATTGCCGGGCGGCGCGCTGGTTTGATCGCTGCCGGACTGGCCGCATTTGACATAACGCTCGCAGTGCGTGCGACCGAACTACTCAGCGAGACGTTGTTTGTGGCCGGTCTGGTGGGGCTCTTCTGGCTGCTCACACCGCGCCGTGCCGGGCCGCTCGCGTTGTGGCGCGCGCTGCTGGCGGGCGTCGTGCTTGGTACGCTCGCGCTGACGCGCAGCGTGGCGCTGCCGCTGCTGCCGCTGGCCGCGCTCTGGCCAGCACTGCGTCCCGCTGGCGGTGGCTTTCGGCGCGGCTACCCGCTGCTGGTACTGGCCACACTGCTGACGATCGCGCCGTGGACCGCGCGCAACGCGCTGACATACGGCAGCTTTATTTTGATCGATACGACCGGTGCCGAGAACCTGTGGCTCGATAATAATCCTGCCGCTGCAACACCCGCAGATCCACTGGGCCGCGAGGCGGCAAAACGGGTGCTGTATGCCATGGGCAATGACCGTGCGGGACGGGCGGCGCTGGCTACGCGTGAGGGTCTGGCTGCGATCACAAGTCGGCCAGACTGGTTTCTCGCCAAAGCGTGGGGCGAGGCGCAGAAACTGGCGGCGCTCGAATTCTTTGATGATCTGCGCGAACGGCGCGCGATCTGGGTGCCGCCCGTTGAGGTCTGGGCGCGGCTGGTGCTCGGCGATGGGCTCTGGCTGGTGCTCGTGTTTGGTGGCGCGCTGGGGCTCTGGCTGCTGCGCAGCGCCGGGCCAGACCCGCGCCTGCCGCTGGTGCTCTGGTGCGCCTACGTGCTTGGCACCATGCTCTTGTTTCACGTCGAGTTGCGCTACCGGTTGCCGCTCTACCCGGTGCTCCAGGTCTACGCCGCCGCCTTGCTGGCGCGCGTGCGGATCGGGCCACGCCGCGCCACGCTGCGCGTGCCGATTCCTGATCTTGTGCCGCCGCTGTTGCGCGCGCGCGGCCGTGTGGTGGGGGCGGCGGCCACGATCGCGGGTATTGCATTGCTGATGCTCCTGCAGCGTGGTTACCCGGCCGAGGTCATGTGGCTGGCCGACAAGCATCTGGCGCTGGTGCAAGGCAACGCTGCCCTGGCGCGTGGCGATCTGGCGGGCGCACGGCGTGCGGCGCGGCGCGCACAGGCGGCCGACCCACAATCTGCGCTGGCACCGCTGCTCGCTGCGCGCGCCGCGCTGGCCGCTGGCGATCAGGAGTCCGCGCGCGCGCTGGCCGATCAGGCGGTGGCCGCCGTGCCTGCTCATCCGCAGGCGCACCTGCTGCGTGGTGCGCTACGGCGCGAGCGCGGCGATGCAGCGGCGGCGCGCGACCTGGCCTACGAGACCGCGACGCTTGACGATGCGCAGCGCTGGGCGTGGGATGCCTTCGCGCCGCTCGCACAGGCCACGCAGCGCGCGGCTGTCGTGCTTGGCGATGGGCTGGATCTGGGAGCAATTCGTGGCTTCCACGCCGCCGAACCGGGTGGTGGGCGTTATACACGTGGTGCGGGCGAAATACGGCTGCTGCTGTCTCCTGGCGCGCGGGAGTTGCTGATCACGCTTGCGCCGTCGCGGCCAGCAGGGCAGCCTGCACCAGTGGTGGAGGTGCTCCTCGATGGGGTAGCGCTTGGTGTGTTGCCCTTTGCTGCTGAGTTGCGGCTGCCGTTGCCGCCGGCCGCAGCTGATCGGCGCGTGGTGGTGACCGTCCGTAGTGCAGCCTACCAGCCGCGCGCGCTCGACCGCGTTTCCCCCGATACGCGCGATCTGGGTGTGCTGGTGTTGCGCGTGGTGGCGCAGTGATACGGGCTGCGCACCGTAATCTGCTGCTCGTCGTGCTCTTCGCACTTGGCCTGCGGCTGATACTCTGGGCGCAGCCGCTGCATCAGCCCGCGAATGACGAAGTTGAGTATATCGCCGTCGCGCAGGATCTGCTTGCTGGACGCGGCTGGGTCTTTTACGCGAGCTATCACTGGCTGCGCGCACCGCTCTACCCGCTGTTTCTGGCGGGCTCGCTCGCACTGGCAGGCGGCGATCTGCACCTCGCCGCGCTCGCCAATGTGTTGCTCAGTACGCTCAGTGTGCTGCTCGCCGCGCTACTGGCCCGCCGCATGGTTGGCGAACACGCCACCATCCCCGCCGCCGTGCTCACCGCGCTGCTGTGGACCAATGCCACCTTCGCCAGCCTGTACATGAGCGAGACGCTTTGCACCGTCTTGATTCAAGCTGGATTGCTCGTCATGCTCCCCGCTCCCATTTTGGGATCGGGGTCGGGGGTGAGGGAGAAGCCTGGGCTGAGGGGGCTACCGTCGGTCGCCCTGGCGGGTATACTCCTCGGCCTGGCGGTGCTCACACGCTCGGCCGTCCTTCCGCTGGTGGGGCTGCTCGGCTGCTGGCTGTTCTGGCGTGGCCGAATGCACTGGCGCGCCGGGCTGGCACCGGCACTGGTACTCGGCGTGGCGACGATTTGTACCATCGCGCCGTGGAGCATCCGCAATACGCTGGCCTACGGTCAGTTTATCGCCGTCGAGACCGGGCTGGCCTACAACACCTGGGTCTTCAACGAGCCGCGCGCGACCAGAGACGAGATCCACCGCGCACTTGCGCAGATCGCCAACCCGGCTGAGCGCGCCGCTTTTGCCACCGCGCAGGGTACCGCACGCCTGCGCGAAGACCCTACGATCCTGGCGCGCAAGTTGTGGCCAAACTGGGTCTATCTGGTGCGCGTCAAGCCGATCCAGGATCGCTTTCTCCAGCAGAGTTACTACAGCGATATCCAACTGCCGCTGTTTGCCGCCGCACTTATCTTTGACGATGGGCTGTATCTCCTGATTGCCGCCGCCGCGCTTGCTGGCCTCGCTACTGGCCGCACAGCAACGCCCGGTGCGCGCGGGTTGGTGCTGGCGTGGTGCGCGCTGGCGGTTGGCACGATGCTGGTTACCCACGGCGAGGCGCGCTACCGGCATTTCTTCTTCCCGTTGCTTATCCCGTTTGCGGCGGGGGCGCTGGCTGATCTGCGCGGGTTGCGGGTGAACAGGCTGCTGGCGGTCGCAGCACTCGTGATCTTCTTGTTGCTGTTCGTACCGCTGGCGGCAGCGTACCCGCGCGAATGGGCAGCCACCAGTGTAATGCGTGGCGGGCAGGTGCTGCTGGGCGATCTGGCGTTGGCACGCGGCGATGCTACCGGCGCGCTCGGGCACTACACCAGCGCACTGGCCAGCGAGCAGACGGCAGATGGCGAGCTGCGGCGTGCGGCAGCCCACGCGGCCCTGGGAGATCGAGCGGCCCAGGAGCGGGCGCTGCGGCGCGCATGGGATCTGCGCCCGCTGTACTACGTCGCTTCGGCACGGTTTGGCGATCTGTTGCGCCAACAGGGGCGGATCAGCGAGGCGCGTGAGGCATTTGACGGCCAGTTTGTCGATGAACGCCAGGTGCTCGACTGGTCGTGGCGCAACCTGCGGCCCACGGCGCGTGCCACGCTGGCGATCGGCGATGGTCTTGATTTTGGCGATGTGCGTGGTGTCGAGCCCGCAGAGATCCAGCAGGGCCTGGCGGCGCGCTGGAGCAGCGGGCATGCCGAAGTGCGGCTGGCTCCCGAGGCGGCGGGCGCGCGTGTCGTGCGCGTGCTGCTTGCCGCGCCGCAGGCCGATGCGACGCCAGTAACGATCTGTGTGGCCGACGTGTG
>JAYUYF010000778.1:0-6478 GCA_043752605.1 Roseiflexaceae bacterium | reverse complement strand
GCCGAGCGCGCCGCGCGCGCCGCCGCGCAGCCGCAGGCGTCCGGCACGTTCAGTCTGTCGGAAGACATTGCCAAGGCGATCGAGAATCTGGGACGGCTCGGCTCGGCCCGCGCGCAGGATTACAACCAGTGGTTAAGCGTCGGCATGGCGCTTACGCCGCTGGGCGCAACCGGGCTAGCCTTGTGGGAAGATTGGTCGCGGCGCGACCCGGAGAGCTTTGAGGAACGGGTGTGTACGACAAAGTGGCTCGGCTTTCCGGTTGACCCGCACGGGTTGGCGAAGCTGGGCGCGTGGGCGAACAGCGACACGCCGCGCCCGGCGCCCGGTCGCATTCTGGCCCCGCCACCGCCGACCAACTACCTGCCGCAAATCACCACACAGCCGCCCGCCGCCGCGCCCGAGGCCGAGACCGAGACCGCAGGAGCCAGCGCGCAAGCCGATGGAGCCACCACGCTGCGCTTGCCGCCCGGCTACGAGATGCTGCACGGCCAGCTTGTGCGAACCACGGGCAAGCGCGTCGAGCCAGTCTACAGCGGCTCGCTGGCGGTCGCTGCGGTGGGCGAGGACATTGAGACCGGCGAACAGACACTCACGGTCGTCTGGAACGATCAGCACACCGCAGGCACGGCCACCGAGGCCAAGCAACTGCTCGCAAGCGGGCGCGAACTGCTGGCCGCGATCGGCGGGCTGAACGGCACGTTTCACGCGGCCAACGCCGGGCCGTGCGCGACGTACCTCGTCGAGTTCGCGGCCACCAACGCCGACGTACTGCCGACCGAGCTGGTCGCAAGCCGACTCGGCTACGTGGACACGCCGCATCGTCCGCACGTGCTCATTACGCCGGGCGGCACGATCGGCGCAACCACCCCGGTGCGCTACATTGGTCGCTCGCCGTCGACCGTTGGCGCTGACGCCGACGTATGGGCTAGCACGCTGGCCCACATCCTGGCGTGGCCTGACGCGCCCGTAACGAGCCTGCTGATTGCGTTGTCGTTGGCCGCGCCCGCTGTGGCGCGCTACCGCCCGCCGCGCAATCCCGCGCTGATGCTCGGCGGGTCGAGCAACATTGGCAAAAGCTCGGCGCTGGCGTTCGCACTGGCCGCGTGGGGCAACCCGGAGCACCGTCCGTTTCTCGTGCAAGCCGTCGGGCTGACCAAAGCGGGCGCGCATCAGGCAATGCTCCATCAGCGCGGGCTACCGCTCGCGATCGACGAGGTGCATCTCGGGAACGTCGAGCAGCTTGAAGAACTGGCGTACAGCTTCGCCAACGGCGAGAGTCGCACGCTGGGCAGCTTGGACGGCAAGGGCCGGGGCGGCGATCCGCTGTTCGGCGTGCTGTTCTATCTGGGCGAAACGCTGCCGCAGTTTGCGAACGCAGGCAGTAACAACCGGATGCTGTGGCTGAACGGCAACCGCTGTCCGCCGCTGGGCGCTGGTAGTGTGGGTCAGGCCGGCACGCCCGCGTGGACACTGGGCAGCCAGCGCAGCGACCTGCTGCGCGACGCTGCGGCGCGCGGGCATGGTCGGTTCGGGCCGCGCTTTGCGGCGCATCTCTGGCAGGCGTGGCAGCCGTTCGTGCTCGCCGTAGCCGCGCGCACGCGCGGCCATCCGAGTATGCAGCAGCTCACCGTGTGGGGCACCACGCTGTCGCTGGCGTTCGAGTGCCTGACGCTCGCGTGCCGCATGCTGGGGCTGGCCGCGCCCGACCCGACGCTGCTGGACGCCTGGGCGCGCCTGCTCGTCGCCGGACGCCAGCACGTTGACCCGGCACGCGAAGCGTTCGAGAAACTGGTGGCGGTGATTTTGTCGTCGCCCGAAGAAGTGCAAGGCGCGTGGAATGTGAAGCAGTTCAATCGTGTGCCGCTCGCGTATCAGCGCGTTGTTCACGGGCACGCCGATCCGCAGTGGCGTGTGCCGGTCTCGACCAGCGTGTTCGAGCAGCACGTCACGCGCGAAGCGCTGATGCGACACGGAGCCACGTGGGTGGCGAACGGCTGGATCGTGCCCGACAAGGGAGGCGAGCCGAACGTGCCGACCCGCGTGCCGGGCGGGCTACTGCGCTGTGTCGTTGTGCCCGAGCTGGTACTGGAAACGTGGGCTGGCGTGAATCTCGCGGTGGACGCATGACGCTGCGCCTGACGAAAAAGCAGGCGCTGCGGCTGCAACGCGGCGATATGCAGGTGCTCAAGGACGCAAGTGGACGCGCGCAGGGCAGCGGGCGACGCCCGTACCGCGACACGGCTGACGTGCTGGCGCTCCGGCTCGACCCGCCACCGCTCTCGGTGGCGGCGTTCCTGCTGGCCGCAACGAACGGCACGCTCACCCGTGACACTGCGGTGCGCGAGTGGCATTTCGCGCGCGACATCAACGGCATACTACTGCCCGGTTGCCGGGACTGGCGCTTCGACTTTGCGTTCCCGCTGGTCGCGATCGCGGTCGAAGTGGACGGCGGGCGCTGGGCAGCAGGCGGCGGGCGGCACATGACGCCCGGCGATTACCAGAAGCTGAACATGGCCGTGAAACTCAACTGGCGCGTGCTGCGCTACCTGAGCGATACGGTTACCGCCGATCCGTTTGGCGTAGCCGACGATCTCATGAGTTACGTGCGTGGCACTGTGCCAGCGCGACCAATCGTATGGAAGGACTGACCACCATGAGCATTGGCAACTACCCGGAGAGCATGAAGTACCTGACGTGCGAACCGCATGTCAAGATTGTGCAGAACGTCTTGCGCGAACTGCACACCAATCACGGCGTGGTGCTTTGCCAGCACCTGCGCAACACGCCGAGCGGCGATCCGATCTACGACGCGATCGATGCGCGCGAGCAGGATCGGATCGTGCTGGCCTTCTTTGGCATTGACCGCGACCGCTGCGAAAGCGAGCGGCAGATGATGGCGGCGCTGATCATGCATCCGCTGACCGGGCAGCGCGTATGAACGCAATCATGCCGCTGATCGTATGGGCGAGTGTTCTGTGGTCGGTGACCGTTACGATCGGCCTGATTTGGCTGCTCATGGCGCGCAACCGATGATCATTGATGTTGCGCTCGGATTGTTGCCACCGCCCATCCCGCTGCCCGGTCAGCGGTACGATCGTGGTGCGGTACGCGAAACGATCTACACGCCGGAACTCATATTCGACGGCGCGTGCGGCACTGGCGCGTGGGGGCGCGCCGCGCGCGCCCGCTGGCCGCTCACCACGCTCATCGGACTGGATAGACGCGACCAGCTTGATCCGCGCGACACCACGTACGATCAAACGGTGACGGCGGACTACCTGGCGTGGGAGAACCCGTACCCCGCGTTCAATCTGATTATCGGCACACCGCCGAGTAGTATCGCAGAAGCGTGGGTACGGTACGCGCGACAGATGCTGCACCAAGAGCATGGGCGGATGCTGGTGTTACTGCCGATCGCGTTGCTCGAAGGCGCAGAGCGCGGTGTGGGCCTCTGGAAAGAGTACCCGCCGCACACGGTCTGGGTCTGTGCGCGTCGCCCGCCGCACCGCAAAGTGGCGTACGCCTTCTATTACTGGCAGCACGGCGTACCGTATTTTGGTACGCGATTAGGATGGGTCACATGGCAGGACACGGAACCGACCACGCACCAGCGCCGCCCGAAACGGGCTGGTATCTCGGCTGGGATACGTACTACGGCGGGTATCGCGGAGTGAGCGAGACGCACGTCACGCGCGTCTACGTCACGCCTGCTGCGGTGCTCAAGGCGATTCGTGAACGCAGAGAGCTGGCGCTGATTGTCGATCGCACCACCGAAGTCGCGCGCGTGCGCGTCAGCCACCCGCTCGGATGAGCAACGACCTCATCAGCCTTGCCGAAGCCGCGCACCGACTCGCGGGCGTGTCGATCGACACCATTCGTCGCCGGATTGCTGATGGCACGCTGGCGAGCGTGAAGTTTGGTGGCCGTCGACTCATTCCCACCAGTGAAGTGGCACGTATTGTGCTACTTGTAGACAACCGCTATAATACGGGTGTCAACGACACACGTAGATCAGCAAAGCCAGCGCCTTGCGCGCAGGAAGACATGCCGTATGGCACGGAAGCCGGCTCAAACGCGCCGCGCCAGTGGTGATGGTTCGGTTTACCCGGACGGTCAGCACTGGCGCGGCGCGTTACCTATTGGACGCGATCTGCTCACGCAGCGCACCGCGTATCAGCGCACCGCGCGCTTCCCCACCAAAGCACAGGCCGCTGCCGCCCTTCGCGAGCTGCGCGTGCAGCACGCTGCCGGTATCACGCAGGCAGGCGGCAAGCAAGCCACGGCAACGTGGCTCACGACCTGGCTCGAGACCTACAAACACAAACACGTCGCGCAAAGCACGTACGACCGCTACGGCGAGCACGTGCGGCTGCATCTTGCGCCGTACGTGGGCAGGTACGCACTGAGCGCGCTGCGCCCGCAGCACGTCCAGCAGTGCTGGAACGCACTGGCAAAGACGCGCGCACCCCAAACGATCCTGAACGCCAAGCGTGTGCTGGTCGAAGCACTGAATCAGGCGGTGGCCGAAGGGCTGATCGCCAAGAACCCCTGCGCCACGACCAGCACGCCGAAGGTCGAACGCGAGCCAGTGCAGGCGCTCACGCACGCGCAGGGGCGCGCGCTGCTTGCTGCGGTTGCCGATCACCCGTGGGGGCTGCTGTATCGGCTGGCGCTGCTGCTGGGGCTGCGGCAGGGCGAGCTGCTGGGGCTGCGCTGGGACGCGCTGGATTTGGGCGCGGGCGAGCTGCGGGTGCAGCAGCAGGTGCGCCGTACCAGCGCCGGCATTGGGCCGCAACCGCTCAAGACCAGTACATCGCGCCGCACCCTGGCCCTGAGCCGCGATCTGGTTGCGCAGTTGCACGCGCATCGGGCAGGGCAATTGCGGCTGCGCGTACAGCTCGGCAGCCTATGGACAGATCACGGGTTGGTATTCTCGACCCAAAAAGGCACGCCAATCGAGCCGAGCAACCTTGGGCGCGATTGGCGTCGCGTGCGTGACGCAGCAGGACTGCCCGCAACGACGCGCTTTCACGACCTGCGGCACACGGCAGGCAGTTGGCTGATTGATGCAGGTGCGTCGATCGTTGAGGCCAGCGAGCAGCTTGGTCACGCCAGCCCGGCCATCACGGCCAGGGTGTACGCGCACAGCGTAGGCGACCGCCGTCACACCATCGCGCGCGATCTGGCCGAGCGCTTCAAAGCGACCGGCACGGACGATACGTAATCGCACGACCTGAAAGGACACACGACCACCATGACCACTGCCACACGCACGCCAAGAATGACCGTCGCGCTCACTGACGCCGAATACGCGCTGGTCGAGCGGATCGCCAAAGACGAGCACGTTCTGTTCATCCTGCTGTCGCCCGAGGAAGTGAGCTTGGCCGACTCGCTCGCGATTCGCGAGGTGCTGTACTACCGAGGCGCTGACACGGACGGCCCGAAGGATCACGGGCCAACGTGCGCCTATTTTCTCGACATGCCCGCACACCGGATTAGCCGCGCCAGCGACGGAGAAATACTACGTTATGACCGATGACCACATCACCACCGGCACCGACACCATGAGCTTGCTGCTCACGGTGGCGCACGCGGCGAACGTTCACATGATTGCGCGGAATGCGTGGTTTACTGCGCCGATCGGAACGGACAACGACACGCTGGCGTTCCTGGGCCGGATGCTCGAAGGCGCAAGTACCGCACTCGACACTGCTATCGCCATCGCGCGCGCCGCCGGGGCGCTGCCAACGCCTGCGGAGAAGCACCCATGAAAGTATTCATCTACGAACAGACCGAACGGCTGTTGGCGAACACCCACCGCGCGATGCTGAATCTTGATGCCGTCCCGCGTGTGGGGGATCACATCGAGTTCGGACTCATCGACGGTGACGGCGCGCGCGCCGAGGTCACCTACGTCACCTGGCGCGTGGTCGGCTCCGAGGCCGTCGTTGAAGTGATTGTCAGTTTAGACATGAACGACAGCGCGACGTATGTATTCTGCACGCTGGAGTGGCACGGCGGGCGCAGCCTGCCGTTTACCGACTACTACCCGCAAACCGTCCCGCGTGTGGGCGAGTACATCATCTTCGCGCTCGCGAACTGGGCACCACACACCACGAGCTTTACCGACGAAGCCGCAGCGCGCGGCGTGCCGGTGCATGTCGAAACGGAGACCGTGGACGGGCAGGAGATGGCAATGGTGAGCGTGGCGGCGCGCGTGCTTCGGGTCGATTACGTCGCGGTGCCGGAAGAAGGGCGCGCCGAGCACGAGAGCGTCATTCTGCACCTCGAAATCGAAGACGACATACCGGCGCTAGAGTAAGCAACGACGACTGCGGCGCGCAAAACGCCACCCGTCGCGGTGCGCAAACTCCCAAACGAACTCCCACGCACGACAAACGCCGTATACGCAGATTGCGTATACGGCGTTCTGCTGCGGCACAGCCGGTACGGATTGCCCGAATGACTACCGGTTTGG
>JAYUYF010000777.1:0-2566 GCA_043752605.1 Roseiflexaceae bacterium | reverse complement strand
CACAATGACATCGCCGCGTTGTGCGGCTGTGAGCAGCGGGATGAATGTCACCCCTGCTGTACTTGTCGTACTGAGTGCGGTCTGCGCCGCGCCGCGTAGCGGTTGGAGCGCGGGTAGATCGAGTGCGCGCAGATTAGTACGCCGCCATTCGGGAGCCGTGCTGTCGGCATAGATCTGCCACGCCGCCGCACGGCGCTCGGCGAGCCAGGCGGGATCGCCGAGCGCCGCGAGCTGTGCTGCATCGAGTTCGCCGATCGACGGCAGCATCTCAATTACCGACATGACTCAGCACTTCCTCTCGAATAAAATCGTAGCCCTTCTCTTCGAGTTCGAGTGCCATCTCCGGGCCACCTTCGCGCACGATCCGGCCATCCATCATCACCGAGACGACGTGTGGCTTGATATAGTTCAGCAGGCGCTGGTAGTGTGTGATCACAAGCACACCCATCTCTGGATTCTTCTCGTACAGCGTATTGACACCCTGCGAGACAACGCGCAACGCGTCGATGTCGAGGCCCGAGTCGGTCTCGTCCATCACGGCCATACTCGGCTTGAGCATCGCCATCTGCAAAATTTCAATACGCTTCTTTTCGCCGCCGCTAAAACCTTCGTTTAGATAACGCCGCGCAAAGGACTCGTCGATGCCCAGCACAGCCATCTGCTCGCGGATATCCTTGCGATACTGCGCCATCGGGATCTGGGTCGTCTTTGGATCGACACCATCCTGTGCGCGGTGGGCATTGATCGCGGCGCGCAAGAAGTTTGCAACGCTTACGCCCGGAATGACGACTGGGTACTGGAATGCAAGAAACAACCCAAGCTTCGATCGTTCATCTGCTTCGAGCTCGAGCACGTTCTGGTCTTTGTACCAGACCTCACCAGCCGTAACGGTATAGCTTGGATGCCCCATCAGCGTATACGACAATGTGCTCTTGCCGCTGCCGTTAGGCCCCATAATTGCGTGGATTGTGCCCGGTTTAATCGTCAGGTTGACACCTTTAAGAAGCGGCTTATCGCCAATGCTGGCGTGCAAATCCTTAATTACCAGTTCGCTGTTCACATCGACCCTTTCTTGCGCGCCTGTCCCAGTGACGGCACGGTTCTCGTTAACACTACGGCTGTGCGCCTTCGGTGGATTGACGCGTGAGATGAAACGTACAACTGCGGTATCCCTCGCGGATGGTGCCCTCGATCTCGATCGCCTCACCCAGTACTTGTTCGAGCATCAGCCGATCCATCGCACACAACCCTGGCTGCTCCTGTGCCGCATCATAATATGGGCAAGCAAAGATCTGAAAGCCAGTACTCTTGGCGTGGATCTCGACCGGAATACCGCGCGACTCAAGATTGGTACGCAATTTTGAGAGCCGCGTCTCGATGTCGGTCTCGCTGATTGTGGTGGCGATCGGTGCCGCCATCCGCGCGCTCACCGAATCGAGCAGGCTCTGCAACTGCTCCTCACCATCGCGTGCGGCGATCTCGCGCATTAACAGGGTGACGAGCGTATCGTACTCTTTGGGAAAGAGTTCGCGCGCGCGCGCGGTGAGCGAGTACACCAGCCGCGGGCGCCCCGGGCCACTGCGTACCTGACGCGTGGTGAGCAGCGCCCGCGCTTCGAGATGCCCGAGATGCTCGCGCACGGCTGTAGTGCTGATCCCCAACAGGGTCTCAAACTCGCGTACTGTTGCTTCGCCGCTGCGCCGCAGATGATCGAGGATCTGGCCAGCTGGCGTATCGACACTGTAGGTGTGGTGGTTCATCGCACTGTCTCCGTGTACGGTATATCATACCAGAGACAGCGTCCTCTGTCCAGTAAAAACGGTGTTAACCGTTTTTATTCATTACATGTTATCAAAACGAGCGACACTGGCTTTGCCCCCGTGTGATAGTCGAGGCTGGCCCGCCACCGACCGAGAAGGTCGTGCTATGGCCCTCATTGCAGGCAATCACGGGCAGCGGGGCGCTTACGAGCACCGTTATCGTAAACGACATCTGCTGGCCATCGAGCAGTGTCACCGCGCCGTTCCACGTAACATCACCGCCAGGAGTGACAAATGGCCCGACACAGCCACCGCCGGGTCCACCGGGGGTTGTCACTACACACGAGGCAAAGTCGACACTACCGCTCAATGTATCGCGGAAATTTGTGATGATAATTGGGACATTTGTCGTATTGTCGTTCTTTATTATGACAGTATAGGTCAATTGTGAGCCACTGACCGCGACGCTCTTGCTGATCGTCGGATTACTCGCCGTGACGGGTGTCTCAGTTGGTGTAGTCGTCGGCGGGACGGGCGTGTTTGTTGGCAGGACGGGCGTGTTCGTCGGCGGGACGGGCGTGTTCGTTGGCGGCAGCGGCGTGTTCGTTGGCGGCACCGGCGTGTTCGTTGGCAGCAGCGGCGTGTTCGTTGGCGGCACCGGTGTGTTTGTTGGCGGCAGCGGCGTACTGGTTGGCGGCAGCGGCGTATCGGTGGGTGGCACTGGTGTACCTGAAGGTCGCGGCCGCGACGTATTGGTTGGCGGCACCAGCGTACTGGTCGGTGGCACCAGCGTACTGGTTGGCGGC
>JAYUYF010000776.1:0-2566 GCA_043752605.1 Roseiflexaceae bacterium | reverse complement strand
ACGGCCGCGCCGACCACCGCTGCTGAGACAACGTTCCGCGTTGGCCTCGTGACCGATGTTGGTAAAATCAACGACGGTACCTTCAATCAGTCGGCTTATGAAGGTTTGCAGTTGGCCGAGAAGGAGCTGGGCGTCGAGATTGCGTTTATCGAGACGCAGGCACCGGCCGATTACGATAAGAACCTGCAGCAGTTTGCTGATCAGGACTTCGATATGATCATCGGTGTGGGCTTCCTGATGGGCGATGCGATCAAGGCCGCCGCCGAGAAGAACCCCGATATCATGTATGCGATCGTCGATAATGCGTACGACCCGGCGATCACGAACGTCCGTGGTATCGTGTTCGCCGAAGATGAGGCCGGCTATCTGGCCGGTGTGCTCGCTGGCTCGATGTCCAAGAGCGGCGTGATTGGCGTCGTTGGTGGCGTCGAGATTCCGCCAGTGCAGAAGTTCCTGATCGGCTACGAGAATGGCGCGAAGTCTGTCAACCCCGACATCGAAGTCAAGCGCGTCTACATCGCGAGCTTCACCGACCGCGCGGGCGGTGCTGAGGCGGCCCGCAGCTTTATTGCCGAGGGCGCAGACGTAATCTTCGGCGCTGGTGGTCAGACCGGCTCGGGTGCCATCCAGGCTGCTGCCGAGGACGGTGTGTTTGTGATCGGCGTCGACGCCGATGAGTATGTGACGACCTTCAAGAAGGGCAGCACGCCGGGCAGCGACAAGATTATCTCGAGCGCGATCAAGCGCGTCGATGTGTCGGTTGCGGCTTCGATCAAGGATGCGCTCGAAGGTAAGCTCGAAGGCGGCACTGCTGTCTACAGCGCGGCGAACGATGGTGTCGGCCTTGCGCCGTTCAACGCCGCCGAGTCGGCCATCCCGGCTGAGGTCAAGGCCAAAATCGACGAGACGATCAAAGGTCTTGCCGATGGTACGATCAAGACCAACGTCACCCTGCCGTAACGGCCACACACAACTTGCACAAAGCTGAAGGGGAGGGTAGAATGCGTTCTATCTTCCCCTTCGTTTTGCCCCCCGCGCCCGCTCTGTGAGGTGCCGATGACCCCGCTGTTGGAAATCCGCAATTTGACCAAACGTTTCCCGGGCGTGGTAGCCAATGATGATGTGAGTTTTACGCTCGAACCGGGTGAGATCCACGCGTTTCTTGGTGAGAATGGCGCGGGAAAATCCACGCTCATGAACATGCTCTACGGCCTGATTACGCCCGATGCGGGTGAGATCCTGGTGCGCGGGAAGCCAGTCACTATTCGTGGGCCAAACGATGCGATCGCACTTGGCCTCGGCATGGTGCATCAGCACTTCATGCTTGTGCCCACGCTCACCGTCGCCGAAAATATTATGCTCGGCACCGAGATGACACGTGGTGCGCTGCTCGATGCGCGTGGTGCGCGCGCGCGCGTGGCGCAACTCGCCGAAGAATATGGCCTTGCGGTGCCGCCCGATGCGCTGGTGATGGATCTCTCGGTTGGCGTCCAGCAGCGCGCCGAGATCCTCAAGGCGCTGCACCGCGGCGCGGATGTGCTCATCCTCGACGAACCGACTGCCGTGCTGACGCCACAGGAGGCGGATGATCTGTTCGATGTGATACGCCAGTTGCGCGGCCAGGGCAAGTCGATCATCTTTATCAGCCACAAGCTGCGTGAAGTATTGGCGATCGCCGACCGGATCACGGTGCTACGGCGTGGCAAGGTGGTGGGCACCGCGCTGCCGGCCGAATCGACCGAGCAGAGCCTGGCATCGCTCATGGTCGGCCGCGATGTGGTGCTGAAAGTCGATAAACACGCCGCCACACCGGGTGATGTGGTGCTGACGGTCAGCGATCTGGTGGTGCGTGATGATCGCGGCAGCGTGGCGGTCGATGGCCTCTCGCTTGTGGTGCGCGCGGGCGAAGTGCTTGGCATTGCAGGTGTGCAGGGCAACGGTCAGACCGAGCTTGTTGAGGCGATCACCGGGCTGCGCGCCACCGAGGGCGGCCAGGTACTGCTGCGCGGTGCCGATATCACGGGTGCTTCGCCGCGCACCGTACTGGATGCGGGTGTGGGTCATGTGCCCGAAGATCGTCATCGCCACGGTCTGGTACTCAGCTACCCGATCGCCGACAACCTGGTGCTGTCGACCTATGCCGAACAACCGTTTGCCAGAGGCGTCGTCGTTGTCGCGGCGGCTGTCGCGGCGAATGCGGCCGCGCTGGTGAAAGAATACGATGTGCGTACTGCGAGCCCGCAGGCGCTGGCGAGCACGCTCTCGGGTGGTAATCAGCAGAAGGTGGTGGTGGCGCGCGAGATGTCGCGCACCAATGTGCTGCTGATTGTGGCACAACCGACGCGCGGGCTTGATGTCGGTTCGATCGAGTTCATCCACCAGAATATTATCAAACGGCGCGATGACGGAGCGGGTGTGTTGTTGATCTCCGCCGAACTCGACGAGATCCTGGCGCTGGCCGACCGGATTGTGGTGATGTTCAAGGGCCGTGTGATCGCGGTAGTGCCCGCCGCCCAGGCGACGCGTGCGAACCTCGGGTTGTTGATGGCTGGAGTGGCGTAGCGCT
>JAYUYF010000775.1:0-14375 GCA_043752605.1 Roseiflexaceae bacterium | reverse complement strand
CGAACGTGCGCGGCTGGCGAACGCAGCGGGAGCACTGGCGGCCACGATGGCCGGCGCCACCGCCGCGTTTGGCGATGCGGCGCGTGTGCGTGCGTGGGTTGCGGGTGCGGGCGAACCAGGACACGGATAACGCGGATTGCACGGATAGGGAAGCGTTTGGGCTGAAGATAGGAACAGGAGAGCATGACTCATCTTGACCAATTAGACCGTTATATCACTGAACAAATGAAGATACAAGCCATTCCCGGTCTCTCTCTGGCAGTTGTACACAAAGGACAACTGGTGATCGCGCGGGGCTACGGGATGGCAAGTGTTGAACTACGTGCTCTCGCAACGCCCGAAACGGTGTATCAACTCCAGTCAATTACCAAAGCTTTTGTGGTGCTTGGTATTATGATGCTCACAGATGATGCGCGTCTTACCCTTGACACCAGAATTGTCGACTTCTTTCCTCAATCTCCATTCACATGGTCGACCATTAACATACGTCATCTTCTCGCCATGACCTCTGGTATCGCCAATATGTTTCGTGACCATGCTACCGATGAGAACGCACTTGCGTTTGCACAGCACACAACCTCAGATGCGGCGATCATTGCCTGGGCAGCCAGTCGTCCCTTGCATTCTTAGAGGAACGCATATTCAAGCCATTGCAGATGTCGAAGACGCAGGTGGTGGACTTGGATTCAATCATCCTTAATCGGGCGGCCGGCTATCGCTCCGTCGATGGACAGTTGCAAAACGGGTACTATTTGACGCCGACCCTCGTCGCGTCAGCGTCAGGTGGACTCTCTTCAACAGTACGCGATCTTGCGCGATGGGATGCGGCCTTGTACACGGAGCACTTTGTTTCGCGGGCGGTCCTTGAGGAACTCTGGACGCCAAACAGCGTTGACAGTTTCTTCAGCGATCCAGCACTCGCAGCAGGTAGTACCTATGGTTTGGGATGGGATGTAGCGCAACATAGCACAGGTCGTGTCGTCGGGCATAGTGGCGGCAACTGGACAGGGTTCTCGACGCGCATATCACGGTTTGTTGCTGATCAACAAACCGTGATTGTGCTCACAAATCTCATGACCGCTGATGCAGGACAGATCAGCAAGGATGTGGCGGCGTTGTATCTTTCAGCAAGCTCACCCTGATAGGCACACTGCGATATATGCCTACGCAGCCAAGATCGTGAGAAACAAGCTTTTTATTATGTCAAATTGAACACAGCAATCAGGCACGGCGATAAATAGGTGTGTACTTCATCATAGAAAGATCAGAGATTATGGTAGCAATTGCCGCCTCGCGGGATGAAGGAAAGCGCAAGTATCTGCACGTACCAATCTCTTTGCTGATGCAAACTCACGCTCAACAGCGCGTTGCAGCGGACGGCGCACGAGATCGTTGTTTTACCAAATGCCGTATGCGCCGCCGCTGAACCCTGGCCGTTAGGCCGCACAAAAGCATCGGAGCAATCGAGGAACCCTTATGACCAGAACTGTATCGCACAAGATGGGTATCAAAGCGGGAATGCGCGCATTCTTTGTGAACGCCCCGATCGCCGCGCTGGAGGCGATAAACCTGCCGAGCCTTACCATTGATTCTGAGCTTGTGGGAGAATTCGATTACATCCATTTCTTCACGATAACTCAGGCCGAGATGAACGACATATTTCCGAAACTCAAATGCCATCTCAAGCCGACCGGAATGTTGTGGACTTCGTGGCCAAAGAGCAAAAAGCTTGATACCAACCTCGCCCTGCCCAAAGTTATCAGTATCGGTTACACCCACGGACTCGTAGAAAGCACGTGTCTGAGCGTGAACGCCACGTGGTCAGGTCTTAAATTTACACACCCGAAGCCAGGTAAGGTGTACAATAATAGTTTTGGGCAACTTCCCACAGCCTGAACCTGGAACGATTGTAAGCAGGGTAATCTGCTGTTCTCGTCCACCTGCTGCGAACTCTTGCCATGCACGGGTACAGACGATGTATCCATGCATATCAATGCAATGGCGCGTCTGCCCGCTTCCTTTCACCGTGCAGCCCAACACCGCGTTGCACGAGTTTAGCCAACGCTGGCGGGTGCGTGAACTTGCACTCTTTGGCTCTGTGCTACGTCCGGATTTTCACTCAGATAGTGATGTTGACCTTCTTGTGAGCGCGGTGCCGACCACATGCTGGACAGCCGAGAAGGAACCCGCCGCGCTGCAACGACGGAAGTTGTTTGCGACACTCGCCCAGACCTCGGTGCAGTTTACACCCACATTTCCGAGCTGGGCTGAGCTGTGGGTCGCGGTTGCCGAGCACCTCGGCCAGACGCGGCGCATTCTGGTGCTTGACGAACTGTCGTATGCGATCGAGTCCGACCCGGCAACTTTGTCGGCATTGCAGCACGCATGGAATCATCGCCTGTGGCACACCAACACCATAATCGTCTTGTGCGGCTCGCAGGTGCAGACCATGGTACGCATCCAGACAACCCAGTCGCCACTCTTTGGACGGCTCACCGGGCAGTGGCAACTCGACCCGCTGCCGTTCTCGGCGCTGCGCGCCTTCTTCCCCGCGTGGTCGACCAAGGAACGCATCGCGCTCAGCGCAGTTGTTGGCACCGTTCCCGCGTATCTTGAATGGCTTGATCCTGAGCGGTCGTTTGCTGATAATATGCGCCACCACGTGCTCTCGCCGGGCAGCATCTTCAGCGCCGAGCCTGCCCTCCTCTTGTACGATGAGGTGCGCGAGCCGCAGCCGCATCTGGCGATCCTGAAGGCGATTGGCACCGGAGCGCATACACTGGACGCGATCGCCAAGCCGCATCTCGCCGCATACCTGACGCATCTCCAGGATCTGCGCTTTGTCGAGCGCCGGTTGCCCGCCACGCTGACACCCGCGCAGCAGCTACGCTCGCATCGTGGGCGCTACCATCTGACTGACCCCATTCTTCCGGTTCTACTTTCGCTTCATGGCCAGCCTCAGCGCACGTGCGGGCATCAGCCGTGAGGCGGTCTGGACGCAGATCCAGCAGGACCTGCGCACCTTTATCGGCAGTACGGCGTCGCGGATCTGGCGCGCGCGTGGGTGCTGGTGGGTGAGTGCAAGTGGAGAGCTGGATCAGTCGACCGCGAGACCGTGCGGACGTTCCTGGAGCACACCATCCCACGCGTCACGGCGGCGCTTCCCGAGCGCGGTGCAGGCTTATGCGGTAATCAGTCGTGCCGGGTATTCGCCGCAACCCGTGACGATACGACTGGTGATGCCATAGCACAACACTCGCGACCGTCGTATCAATTCTATACGCTGGAGATACATTCCGATAATGAAACTGAGTCTGATGCAGACGATTGCCACGGATACACACGCGTTCGGCGGCCTATCCATACAATCCGCGTCGAAAGACCTTGGCAGCGATCGATCTCGCCTGCAGGCGATCACGGGGTTTGAGCGATGAAGGTGGCGCGTCCGTTGGGACGCAGCCTGCTGCGAAGCACAACCGCTCCCCCTCTCCCGTGCTGGGAGAGGGGACGGGGGGGTGAGGTCGGCGCGCCGAATGCTGCGATGTCTGCTCCCCTCTCCCGTGCTGGGAGAGGGGACGGGGGTGAGGGCGAACCCGCTACTCCGGCCTGCGACAGACGAAGAAGTAGTACGGCCCATCTGCTCCCGGTGGTGCATCGTAGATCCGGCGCAACACCGGCTCCCAGAGCAGATTCGGCGTGAGCGGTGGCGCGATCAGCCAGCGCCCGGTCAGCCGCCGCGTCAGCAGCGAAGGTGCGCCGATATAATGGCTCAGGTCGAACAGCTTGAGTGCTGCCGCGCTCATGTACGGCGTGTACGTCACGACTTCGAGCCCGGCACGCTCAAAACGCGCGGTCCAATCGGCTACGCTCAGTGTGTTGTGATGCACCGAGATTTTGTTGAACCACTGCCCGTAACGCCGCCCGTCGAGCCCCAGCGTATCGAGCACCTTGCTCCCCAGCAACTCCTGCGGAAAGCGGTTCCCTACCACCGATGCAATAAACGGCGCGCCCGGCTTGAGCACACGCGCGGTCTCGGCCAGTGTCGCATCGAGCGGCACGACGTGTTCGAGCACACAGTTTGAGATCGCTGCGGCAAAGGTCGCATCGGCAAATGGCAACGACTGGCCCCCGGCAATGCTCAGCCCGGCATACACCCCGCGCCCGGCCGCCTCGTACGTATCGCTGCGGATCGGGTCAATACCAAACACCTGTTTGCCCGGCAGCGCAATCTCGACAAACGTGCCATCGCCCGAGCCCACATCGAGGATCGGTTCGGGTAACTCGGGTGCGATTTCGGCGAATAGCCGCGCCTCAATCGAGCGAATCATCGCGCGATGGATCGGCAGCGAGAGCAAATGTGGCCGCAGAAAATCGCGGGTCGTGTTCTCAGACGCCATACTGCTCCTCATCATCACCCACCCGGTAGGCATAGCTCATGCGTGGCGTATTGTGCGCCATGCCCACCCGTCCCTGCGTATCGAGCACAATCAACCCGCCCAGTCCGCCGACGCGCGTCGCCAGCACCTCGACCGCCGCAGCCGCCGCCGCCATCGGCTCGCGGCCGGCACCGATCATGTCGGTGGCGGTCTTGGCGAGCAGCACTTTGATGATCGACTCACCCCAGCCGGTCGTCGAGCAACCGCCCGTCAGGTTATCGGCGTACAGACCAGCCCCGATCAACGGCGAATCACCCACCCGCCCGGCCGGTTTGTGCGAGACACCGCCGGTGGTGGTGGCCGCCGCCAGGTTGCCGTGTATGTCGAGCGCGACTGCACCGACGGTATCGTGGCCACCAAATGCCTCGGGCGTATCGTATTCGCCGCGCGCACAGATCTCTTCGTAGCGGTGCTGCTCGCGCGCGGTGATGAATACCGCCGGGTCGCAGAGTTCGATGCCCTGTTCGGTCGCAAAGCGCTCGGCACCTTCGGCCACCAGCAACACGACCTTGCTCTGCAACACACGCTCCGCGAGCACAATCGGGTTCTTGATGCGCCGCACTGCCGCGACCGCACCCGAACGCAACGTCGCACCCTCCATCAGCGCGGCATCGAGCTCGACATCACCATCGCGGTTGAGCACCGAGCCAACCCCCGCATCAAACGTCGGGTCGTCTTCCATCACGCGCGCGGCCGCGATCACCGCTGCGAGCGCGGTGCCACCCGCCTGGAGTACTTGCCAGCCTGCGGCGAGTGCGGCGCGCACGCCGACGATGTTAGCATCCACTTCGTCATCCGGGATATCCCACGCGCCGCCGTGGACGATCAATGCCGGTTGCATGCACCGCTCCTCTGCCAGCCGCCTAACCCGCGCAGTATAGCATACCCTATTCGGCCGGCCACATCTGCGGCCAGTATACGCCACTGAACGGTTGCCCGTCCTGCGCATCTGGGCCAAGTAGCGTCATGTTTGGGTGCAACTGGGGCCCTGCACGATACACTGTGTCGCCGGGCATCATATGCGCCACCACCGAGAGCCGCGGCGCATCGCTGGTGTTTGGGCCACTGCCGTGGAAGGTCAGCGCGTGGTGGAAGCTCACCTGACCGGCGCGCATGATGCACGGCTCGTCGAGCCAGTCGCTGCCACCCTTCTCGGCGAACTGTGCTGCAAGCTTCTCCAGATCGGTGTCGAAGAACGTATCGCTCTCTTCGACCAGACCCCACTTGTGCGAACCAACGATCGTCCGCATGCCACCATTACCCAGGTCGGTATCCTGCAACGCCACCCAGGCCGTACACATGTTGGTGGTGCTGGCCGCCTGCCAGAAGCCATAATCCTGATGCCAGCCGACATTGCCGACCTCGGTGGCTGCACCACCGCCCGTGCCTGGTTTGTAGATCGCCTGGTCGTGCCAGAGCCGTACCGTCGGCACCTGCATCAGCCGCGCCGCCAACGCACCCAGCAGCGGGCTGGTCACCGCCGCGCGGATCGTATCATTGAGCCAGAATGCGTTGCACTGCTGACGCAGTTTTGGTGCATCCGGATCGACCTTGCTGATACCGTACTGTGAAGGGATCGACCGGTCGTAGTCGCCGCTCCACAGACGCTTGTGCGCAGCCCGCAACTCCGCGATCTGCGTGGCATCGAACACCACCGGGCTGATCCAGTAGCCGCGCTCCCAGTATTCTGCCACAACGTCGTCGGTCACCATCACCTGCGCCTGCGCGGGTGTAATCATCGCTGCATTCCTTTCTGTGCTTCGGTCCTACATGTGGCGCACAAGGGTGCTGACGCTCTCGACGTGCGGGGTCTGCGGGAAGCAATCCACTGGCACGCTACGCACGAGATCATAGCCGCCGTCGATCAGGATGCGCAGGTCACGCGCGAGCGTGGCGGGCATACACGAGATATAGACGATCCGCTCGGGGCGCTGGCGCAAGAGCACGGCCAGCGCGCGCGGGTGGCAGCCACGCCGCGGTGGGTCGAGCAACGCGGCATCGACGCGACCGCGCTGTTCGCGCAACGTATCCTCGACGCGGCCCAGGACAAATTCGGCACCAGTGATCAGATTGATCTCAGCGGTCAGTTCGCCATCTTCCACCGCCGGGGCGTACTCTTCGATCCCCACCACCCGTGCCGTGCGCGCCAGCGGCAGCGTAAACGCTCCGGCACCACAGTACAAATCGAGCAACTGCTCGCCGCCCTGCAGCGCCAGACCTTCGCGCGCCAGATCATACAGCACCTGGGCGGCAGCAAGATTCGCCTGGAAGAACGTCGTCGGCCGTAAGACAAAATCGACGCCCTCGAACGTCTCGCTGAGTGTGCCCGCACCCGCGACCCGGTCATCGAGCGTGATACCCGCCAGTTGCGGGGCCGCCGCACGCCAGCGCGCCATCAGCAGCCCGATCGCCGGATTCTGCCCCAGTTCGCGGCCCCGCAACGCCGCAAGTGTGTAGCCGTGCGTTTCGCTTGCGCGCAGTATCACATCAAACGTCGGCAACTCACCGGGCGCAAACGTCGCCAGTGCGCTGCCAAATGCGGTACGCGTCGCATCGAGCACCGGCAGAACCAGCGGGTCGTGCGCGATCCGCACCACATCGCGTGTGCCAGCCTCGTGGTAGCCAAGCGCCTCACCATCGAAGTGCAACCGTGCGGCGTTGCGGTAGCCAAGCGGTGTTGAGGCCGCGCGCGTCGGCGCGACGGGTGGCTCCGGTATGCGGCCGATCCGTTCGAGTTGATCGGTGAGGATCTGGCCGCGATACCGGAGTTGCGCCGCATAGCTGATATGTGCCCACGGCATATGATCGAGCGGCTCGTCCGCCGTACGATCGGGCGAGGCATCGAGCACCGCCGTCACCACCGCGCGCGCGAACGTCAGGTGTTGATCGACGATTTCGACCCGCACCCGCTCACCGGGCAACCCACCCGCCGCAAATACCACGCGATCGCGCCAGCGACCGACTCCTTCGCCGCCCTGGGCAATACCATCGATTGTAAGCTCTAGCGTATCGGGCCAACCCATCAACCAAACTCCTTCATACCGATATCGCTGCGAAACGTGCGTCCTTCAAACTGGATTCGCTCCGCATTCAACAGCGCCCGCCCACGCGCCCCCGCCAGTGTGCCCGCCTGGACAGTCAAGCGCAGTGGCAACCCACCCGTTGTGCGTAGTGGACCATTCGCACCACCGCCGGTGCCCATCCCCATCAGCCCGCCGATCATCGCCGCCAGCGCGCTGCCCTGCGGTGCGCGCGTCGTGTACGAGAACGTCGCCGCTGGATGTATCGTTGCATTATGCGTCACCCGCACGCCTTCGTCCAATTCGGTCAACCCACTGACTGGCCCGCCGTATGGGAAGAAGCCCGGATATCCGCGCGCCATCAGCCCGATAGTGACGGACGGGGTCTCGCTCCAGCGCGGTGGTGGCAGCAAACTTAAGCGGCGCGAGTGCGTCGCTTCGAGCCAGAGCAGCAGATCATCCTCGAGCCGGATCAGCACCGTCTCGGCCTCGGCCGGGCTCAGCGAAAACCGGATTGCCGTCAGGCGTGGGCCAGTTGCAGTGATTACACAATCGACGCCCAGCATGCCCCAGCACGGCAGATCATCCGCAGCCAGCGCGGCAGCGATTGGCTGGATAAACTGCGTGTGCAGGTAGCGCGTCAATTCGCGTGCCAGCGCCGAGCTGCCGGTATGCGCGCCGACGCCAACCGCATACGCGCCGGTGTCGCCATCGGCCACCCGATCATAACGCCGCGTCGCGAGCATCGGCACGGTGATAATACCATCGGCAAATGCGGTGAGCGCCACGACCGGGCCGTCGATCGGCTCCTCGATCACCACGCCCGCACCGCCGTCGAGCTTCTGCGCGGCAAAGATGTTGCGCAACGCTTCGATCGCGCTGTACCGATCGTCAAAGCGCTCCTCGCCGCTATCAGGTGAATCGGGCTTGATCACCACCGGCAGCCGCTGGCCAGCCAGATAGCGTTCGGCCGTATCCAGATCAGCAAAGGCGCGCCCGGCCGGGGCGGCAATCTCGTGGCGTTCGACAAAGGCGCGCAGCGCACAGCGGCTGTATTCGATCGTGGTGGTGCGCTGCGCTGCGCCGCAGACTCCCACTTGCAGGCCGAGCGCCTCATCCGCGAGCCCGTGCCGCAGCGGGCGGCTGTCTGCCGGGATGACCAGGTCAAAGAATTCCTCGAAACAGACGCGCGCGATCAGCACCGGATCGGTTACATCGAGCGCCAGCGTTGCTGCCAGCGGCGCGGTGCCACCGTTGCCCGGCGCACAGACCACCTCAGGAGCACGTGCGCTCTCGATCAGGCGTGCGACAAGCGTGTGCGCGCGGGCATCATCACCCAGCAACAGCAGCTTCACGCCGCACTCTGGTGCAGGCGCTCACGGATCGCGGCGATCTCCTGACGCAGGCGGACATCGGTTGCGATTTCCTCGCCGATCTTCTCACACCCGTACATGACCGTCGTGTGATCGCGCCCGCCCAGCTGCTGACCGACATCCACCAGGCTCAATCCGGTCTCGTCACGCAGCAAAAACATCGCTACCTGCCGCGGCACCACAATATTCCGGCTGCGCCCACGTCCTTGCAAAATGCGCAGGTCGATCCCGTAGAAGATAGCCACCTCGCGCAGGATCGCGTCAGGTGTAATTCGCTTGCGTTTGCCATTATCGAGCAGATCCGAGAGCGCCGCCGCCGCCACTTCGATCGAAATGCCGGTCTGGTACATCTGCGCATACGCCGCCACACGGTTGAGCGAACCCTCCAGTTCACGGATATTGCTCTGGATGCGCTGTGCCAGAAAATCGATCACATCGCCGGGGGTGTGCGCCGACATCTGCTCGGCTTTGGCGCGCAAAATCGCGGTGCGTGTCTCAAGATCAGGCATCTGCACATCGATGATCAGCCCACCCTCAAAACGCGAGCGCAAGCGGTCTTCGAGCGTGGGGATCGCTTTTGGCGGCTTATCCGAAGAGATAATAATTTGCTTGCTGGCCGCGTGCAAAGTGTTGAAGGTATGAAAAAATTCTTCCTGCGTCCCCTCTTTGCCCGCGATAAACTGGATGTCATCGATCAACAAAATATCGATGTTGCGATACCGAATGCGAAATTCCTCGGTCTTCTGCCGCCGAATCGCGTTGATCAGATCATTGGTAAACGTCTCGGATGAGACATACAACACGTTGATCTCAGGATCCCGATCGAGCGCATAGTTGCCGATCGCGTGCAGCAGGTGGGTCTTGCCGAGCCCGACACCACCGTACAGAAACAACGGGTTGTACGCGTGCGCCGGGTTTTCAGCCACCGCCAGGCTCGCCGCATTCGCCAGCCGGTTGCTCGCGCCGACGATAAATCGGTCAAATGTATAGCGGCTATTGAGCATACCGGAACGCGCGCCTGCGGTAAAATCGAGTTGCTGCACCGCAGGTGCGCTATGATACGAGCCATTCATCATTGGCATACGCGGTCGCTCGGGTTCGCTCGGTTGGACTTCGAACTCGTGCCCGTTGTGCCCATTGGCCACGATGACTCGCACCTGCACCTGCTCGCCCACCAGCGCGCTCAACTGGTCGCGCAGCGAACCTGCATAGCGATTCTCGATACCCTCTTTCAAAAATGCGTTGGGAACGGTGATCGTCGCGGTCTGATCATCGATCGAGAGCAGGACTGCACGCCGCAGCCAGGTATTAAACTCTTGCCGCGATGTCTGTACCTGCAGCGAGCCAAGAGTGGTATTCCAGATTTTTGCAATGTTCACGCCAGCCTCCGCAAGACAACAGACGACCATCACAGCACGCCAGGCCGGGCAGTGCTGCCTACTTCCATTAGCGGGTGGAGAACGTATGGGTTTGGCCGGGGTCGTCCTCTGTGTGCCGGGTTATAATACCCCAGCCGTTCCTATAATTCAAGCACAATCACTGCTGAGAACTATTATATTTCCTAATAGTACGCAGGCGGCGAACATAGGTAAATCGTGTACACATGGCCTGCTTGTTCGCATGCTATGTCGAGTCTGTCATCGTACAAATGTGGATAACTCTGGTGAGGTGATCACAGGCAGATATTCGTATTCGTTTCTAGAAGGGCTAAAACGGTCGCTTGGACTGTCAAGTACCAATCCGTAAAAATGTGGACAACTCGTGCAAATTGTGGAGAAACCATACGTACGACACCGAGTAGCTAGCTAAAGATCCCTTAATAATCGGGCATGTGTAAAGAGTTTTGTCGATGGTCTCGCGCAGCGGTTTATTACGGCTACGTGGCGTCGCCAAAACCAGCAAATGGTGGCAATTCGTGCAGCCCGCCAAGGCCAAATTGGCGGAGGAATTCGGGGGTTGTCGCGTAGATAATCGGGCGTCCGGCGGCTTCAAGTCGCCCAACTTCGGTGATCAACTCGCGCGCCAGCAACGCCCAGATGACCCCACCACAGTCGACGCCACGCACCGCTTCGACGCGCGCACGTGTGAGCGGCTGACGGTACGCGATGATCGCCAGCGTCTCGAGCGCCGCCGCCGAGAGCCGCGCGGGCGCCTGTACACCCAGCAATCGCTCCACCGCCGCCGCCGCCTCAGGTGCCGAGACGAGGGTATAGGCCTCACCGTAGTGTTGCAAACGCACACCGCGCCCGGCACACTGGCTCGCGAGCTCGCCGAGCGCCGCGCGTACCTGCGCGTCTGAGGCGAGCAGCGCGGCCACCAGCGCATCGAGTGTCAGCGCTTCGGCGGCGACAAACAGCAGCGCCTCGATGTGCGCCGTCAGCGCGAGCGCGCCAGGTTGCGGTTCGGCGGGTATGGATATCACGCGGCGATCACACGGAGCGCGCGCGCGAAGGTGGTGAGTGTCTCGGCACCGTGCGCGGTCATCACCAGATCATCTTCGATCCGGACACCGCCAAGTCCCGGCATATAGATTCCGGGCTCGATCGTAAACACCGCGCCAGACGCGAGCGGCGTATCGCTGCCGGCCACGATAAATGGCGGCTCGTGGATCTCGATCCCCAACCCGTGACCGGTGCGGTGGAGGAATTGCGGGCCGTAGCCGCCAGCGGTTATCACGGCGCGCGCCGCCGCATCGATCGCATCGCCGCTGACGCCTGGTTGCGCGGCTGCCGCGCGTCCGGCGGCATTGGCCGCCGCTACCAAATCGTAGATCCGGCACAATTCGTCCGTCACCTCGCCTACTGCCACGGTGCGGGTAATATCCGAGCAGTAACCATCGACTACCGCGCCGCCATCGAACACGACCAGATCACCCGCCGCCAGCCGCCGCTCACCCGGCGTGTGATGCGGGCGTGCGCCGTTTGGGCCAGTCGCCACCATCAGATCAAAGGCGGGCACACCCCCGGCCGCACGGATCTGCGTTTCCCAGAAGCGCGCGATCTCGGCTTCGGTCATCCCCACCCGCGCATACGCGAGCGTCGCATCAAGGGCCCGCTCGATCAGCACAACTGCCGCACGGATCGCCGCCAGCTCGCGCGCGTCTTTGCTCCCGCGCAGCTGCGTCAGCACCGGCTCTGCATCGGCGAACACCGCCGCCGGGAGCGCGGCTTCGAGCGCGTGCAACTCAAACACACGCATGACCGTCGGCTCGATCCCAATCTTACCTGTGGCGAGCCCCGCCGCCGCCAACGCCGCTGCCAGGGCTGCACCTGGCCCGGTGGTATCATCCCAACCGTGCAGCGCCAGCGCCGTCTGCATCGCCGCCAGCACGCCCTCAGCCTCCATCGCGGGCAGCACCAGCTGCGGTGGCCCGTGCGCCGGGATGAGCAACGCCGTGAGCCGCAGCCGCGTGTGCAGCCCAAGACCGGTCAGGTAGCGCATGCCCGCCCCTGGCACGATCACCACACCATCCATCCCGTGTGCCCGCATGGCTTCGCGTAGCCGTGCGATTCGTATATCGGTCATTGTCTACCCCTCGCCCTCGCTCAGTTGCTGCGGGAAGATCACCACCGCGCGGGTCCACTCGCCATCGCTGGTCATCGCAAAGCTCCCCAGGAGATCATCGTGTACCAGCGTGCGAATGATCTGTAGCCCCATGCCAGTGCCCGAAGTATTGCGCGGCTCGTGATGATGGAGCGGGCCGTCGTCGCGTACTTCGACCGTAATTTGCTCGTCGTGCTGCTGCGTCTCGACGACCACCGTGCCGCCCGCAGCCGCCAGCCCGTGCGTGATTGCGTTCACAATCAGCTCGTTGAGCACGATCGCCAGCACCGTCGCCTGGCGCGCACCGATCCGCGCGGCATCACCCGCCACCGCAAACCGCAGCGGCTGCTCCGGCCGCTCGAGCGTGACGCGCGCGCTATCGAGGATCTGCCCGGCGACCGCATCGACCGTAGTGATGCCGATATCTTCGCGGCACAGTAAATTATGCACGCCCGCGATCGCCTGGATGCGTGCCACGCCATCGCGCAACGCACCCGCCGCCACGCCATCGCGATCCATGCGCCGCAACTGCATCGTCAGCAGAGCCGAGATCGTCTGCAAATTGTTGCGCACGCGGTGGTGCATCTCCTGGAGCATCGCGGATTTGACGGCCAGCGCGCGCTGCGATTCCGCGTACAATCGCGCATTCTCGATCGCGATCGCGGCTTCGTCGGCAAAGGTCGAGAGCAGGCGCACCTGTTCAAAATCGAAGTGGCGCGTCTCGCTGGTATACAGACACAGCGCACCAATCGTGCGATTGTTTTGCACCCGCAGCGGCATACAAAAGAGCGAGAAGAAATTCTCGCGTGCGGCGACGGGAGCTAGCTCAGGGAAGCGCGAGTCGGTATAGGCGTTGAGCACCGCCAGCGGCCGCGCTTCGCTGATCGCCTGCGCGATAAACTCGTGAACCTCACCACGGCTGCCGGGGCCATGCGTCGCCGCCAGACCCATGCGGCCCTCGGCATCGACACGAAAGATATCGGCGCGGTCTGACCGGCTGAGCTCGACTGATTTAGTGACGATCAATCGCAACACTTCTTCGATACTGAGTTGCTCGGCGATCAGCTTCGAGACCTGTTGCAGCGTCGTCAGCTCGCGCACCTTCTGGTGCAACTGGTCATCCGTCTGCGCGTACAACTGCGCATTGACGATAAAGAACGCAAGTTCGCCCGAGACCGTCTCGACAAAGTGGATCTCATCATCGCTAAAATCGCGCGCCTCGCTGGTCTGGAGCGTAATGACACCCTGCAAACGCGCCGCACCCATATTGTAACGCTCGACATTGAAGAGCACGATCGGCACGGCCAGCATCGCGCGGTACGGCTCCTCGCCGAGCGCGGTCTCGTTGCGAAAACGTGCATCAGATCGTACATCGCGCACCACGATCGGGCGCCCCTCGTGCGCCGAGGCACCCGTTATGCCCTCGTTCATCTTGACGCTCACCCGCCCGACGGCCGCAGTGTTCAGACCGCGTGTAGCGCGTAACATGAGCTCCTCGGTGTCACGATCGTAGAGGAACACCGAACAGACCTCAACGCTCATGACCTCGGCCACGGTCTCGACGACCATCTGCATCGAGGTGTCGAGATCCAGCGTCGAGTTGGCCGCCGAGATGATCCGGTGCAAGCCGCGCAATTCGGCCATACGCCGCATCAGATCGGTCTCCCACTCGCGCGTGCGCTGCTCGTCGCGCGTCGCACCGTAAGCAAGCATCAGCTCGGCCAGGACAAAGCCGGGTGCCAGCCCGTGCTCGTGCGCCAGCGCGAGCCCCAGCTCGGCGAGCGCCTCGGCATCGGCCAACTCCGCCGACCAGCGCGCGCCGATCTGGTGTAACAACACACGCCGCTGCTCGTGATCAGCCGCGCCGATCTGTGCCACATGTGACACAATCCAGGACTCTGCATCGTGCAGGTCATTCAGCCGTTTGGTCGCGATGATTGGCGTGTCGATTGTGGTCATGCTATTCCCAGTTGGTTATTGCGTGTCGATTGTATTATACCGCG
>JAYUYF010000774.1:0-2570 GCA_043752605.1 Roseiflexaceae bacterium | reverse complement strand
CGATTAACGCGGATGCTGCTGGCCAACCGTTGCTCAACCGGCCAACACAGGGCCGCTACCCGCCCGGTTCGACGTATAAAGCAATCACGGCGATCGGCGCGCTGCAATATGCGCGCGAGGTGCAGCCCGATACAATCGATTGCCCCAACACGCGCGAGACCGAGGTCGGTGCGCCGCCGGTGGTCAATGCGGTCGATGATCTTGCGGTGCGAACCGGCAACCCGTCGAACCTTGAACGCGTCTTTGCGTACTCGTGCAATACCGCGTTTGCCGAATATGCGTTGCGCCTCGGGCCAGATCGCATGGCCGAAATTGCCGCGCGCTTTGATATCGTCGTCCCGCAGGATGCAGACGCGAGCGACACAACGCTGGCGGACCTGCCGGGTGTGCCGAGCCTGTTGTACGCCGATCCAGGATTTCTCAATCGGCGGCCTGCGCTGGCCGACACCGGCTACGGCCAGGGCCAACTGCTGGTGACCCCGCTGCAGATGGCGCTGGTGGCGGCGGCGGTGGCCAATGATGGCGTAATTATGCAGCCGTATCTGGTGCAACGCGTGACCCGCGCCGATGGTACGGTCTTGCGCAACAACGCACCGCGCACGTTGCGGCGCGCGATGTCTGGCGAGGTGGCGGCGACGATGCGGCGCAACATGCGCGCGGTGGTCGAATACGGCTTCGGCCAGGCGGCGGGTGAGGTGCCGGGTGTGCAGGTGGGCGGCAAATCGGGCACGGCCGAGTTTCCCTGCCCGGTCGATGGTGACCCCGGCCGGATCTGCACCCACGCCTGGTATATCGCGCTGGCACCCGTTGAGCAGCCGCGTTTTGCCGTGGTGGTGATGATCGAAGGCGGTGGCGAGGGGTCGAGCGTCGGCGCGGCGACGGCCGGCGCGGTGTTGCGCGCAGCATTCAGCACGGTGCAACCGTGATCGGCACCTGGCGCAATACGGTTGGCATGCTGGCGTGCTGCGCCGCCACCGCCTGTGGCAGCGCCCCCGTACTGCCGACGGCCCGGCCACAGCCAACCACGCGCAGTCGGCCGACCGAACTGCCCGTCGCGACCGCATCGCCCGCACCCAGCGCGCCGGTGGCCGAGGAGCGCGCGCCCGCACCATATCCCGGCGGGCCAGCACTGCTCGACGAAGTGTTGAGCTTGATCACAAACGAATATATCGATGCCGGGGATGCCACATTCGATACACAGACCCTCCGCGACAAGTATCGACCGATCGTCGCCGCCGCAGATGACCGTGCGCAGGTCTATCAGGCGATGGCGGCACTCGTCGACGCGCTCGGTGACCGCCACAGCCGTTTTGTCCCACCGGCAGCCGCTGCCAGTTTGGCCAGCGATGGTGCGATCCCGCGCGCGACGGCCGGTATCGGCGCGCTGCTGACGCCGGTGCGCGGTGGTGCGCTGGTGCAGGTGGTGTACCCCGAGAGCCCGGCAGCACGCGCCAATATTCAGGCCCGCGATCGGATCATCGCCGTCAACGGCCGCGCCTACACACCACAGGATGGTGACCTGACAGGTGAAATCGGCGACATCGTGCGGCTGGCGATCGCGCGCCCCGGCACCAAACCCTACGATGTGGTCTTGCACTACGCACCATTTACCCCGCACATCGTGCCCACCAGCCAGCGGTTTGCGGGCGACATCGGTTATCTGGCGATCCCCAGTCTCTGGGTCGATGACATGGGCGACCGTGTGAGTGGCGCGCTGACCGATCTGCTGGCTGCCGGGCGACTGCAGGGGTTGATCATCGATCTGCGCGGTAATCGTGGCGGCTGGGAGCCGGTGCTGGTGAATATTCTCGGGCATTTTAGCCGTGGCACGGTCGGCAGTTTTGTTGGCCCCGGCGGTGTGCGGCCACTGGCGATCCGGGCCACCTCAGGGCCTGATTTGCGCGCAATGCCGCTGGTCGTCTTGATCGACGGCGAGACCTCGTCCTATGCCGAGGTGCTGGCGGCGGTACTACGCCGCGAGTCCGATGCGCAGATCGTGGGCGCACGCTCGGCGGGGAATACCGAGACGATCTACAGCCACACGCTGAGCGATGGCTCGCAGCTCTGGCTGGCGCAGGAGCGTTTTCGCATGCGCGACGGCAGCACGCTGGAGCAGATTGGCGTCACACCCGATATCGAGCTCGATATCGACTGGGCTACCTTTAGCCTCGAAGACGACCCACATATCCTTGATGCTCTGCGCCTGCTTGGTGCCGGGCCAAAGTAGCGAGACGCCCGATGACGACCCGTAGCGCAACGATCGCGCGCCGCACCGGCGAAACCGACATCACGCTGACGCTGACGATCGATGGCACGGGCAGCGCCGCGATCGCCACCGGCATCGGCATGCTCGACCATATGCTGACGCTGTTTGCGCGCCACGGGCTGTTTGACCTGCGCGTGCAGGCCAATGGCGATCTGCCGATCGATGAGCACCACACCGCCGAGGATGTCTGTATCTGCCTGGGCCAGGCGCTCGACGCGGCGCTCGGCGAACGGCGCGGGATCGTCCGCACCGCCCACAGCTTTGTGCCGATGGACGAAGCGCTCGGCTTTGTCGCGATCGACCT
>JAYUYF010000773.1:0-6513 GCA_043752605.1 Roseiflexaceae bacterium | reverse complement strand
CACGATGCAATCGCGTATGCTCACCACCGTCTCAGACGCGCTGGTGATGGTGGACAACAACACGCAAATCACATACTGGAACAGCGCGGCAGCGCTGCAGTACGGCATCCCCGCGAGCGATGCGATCGGCATGAAACTTTCAGCAGCATACGAGGTCGTCTGGGAAAACAAGGAAGATCACACCGCATCGCTCGTCGCGATCGGGCGTGATGGCCGCTGGGATGGGCGGGTAAAGCAGATCACGCGCGCTGGCAAGGAACTGTATGTCGAAGCGTCGGTCAGCCTGGTGCGCAACGTCCGCAACGAGTCGATCGGTATGCTGGCGGTACTGCACGATGTCACACTGCGGGTACGCGCCGAGCAACGGCTCGCATTGCTGGCCGACGTTTCGCGCACCTTTGCGGCGGCCAGCCTTGACCTGGATATGGTGTTGCAGACCGTCGCGCGCCGCATGGCCGAGGTCACCGGTGATGGCTGTATCATCCGGCTACTGGCCGACGATCGCGTATCACTCAACCTTGTTGCGCTCGAACATCAAGATCCGGTCATCGCAGCAGCAGTACGCATGGTCGTACCGGCTGTTTCGCGCATTGATGAAGGGGTACATCAGCAGAGCCTGAACAGCGAGCCGTCATTGCTGGTGCAATTTGCCGATGCTGATAGTCGCCGCGCGCAAATGCAGCGCCCGTATTCAGCAATCTTCGACACAATCGAGCAATACAGTCTGTTGATCGTGCCGCTCCGCGCGCGTGGCCAGATTATCGGCAGCATCACGCTGTTTCGGGTGCGTAGCGATAGCCCGATCCAGCCCGAAGAGCAATCGCTCGCCGATAATCTGGCCGACCGCGCCGCGCTCGCGATCGATAGCGCGCGCACATTTCACAGCGCCGAACGCAATTTGGCGTTGCTCGACACCGTACTCGCGACCGCACCTGTGGGTATCGCCTTCTGGGATACCAATCTGCGCTGCGTCCGTATCAATGAGGCAATGGCAAATATTGATCGGCTGCCGGTCGTGCAGGTGCAGGGTCAGCTGATCACCGCGATCACCAGCCCGTTTATTCGCGCGCTCGCACCGTTAATCGAACGAGTGTTGCATAGCGGCGAGCCGATTATTGATCACGAGATAGCCGAGCCGATCGATGAGATAATCCAGCGCCGCACCTGGATGTGCAGCGTGTATGCAACGCGCGACAGCCGCGGCCAGATGATGGGCGTCGGCGCAGTGGGCGTCGAGATCACGGCGCGCAAATTGCTCGAGGCGCAGCTATTGCAATCGCAAAAGATGGAGAGCATCGGTCGCCTCGCCGGTGGTATCGCGCACGATTTCAACAATCTGCTCACCGCGATCTCTGGCTATTCCGAGCTTGTGCTCAGCGAACTTGACCCGGCCGGGCCGACCGCCGAAGACACCCGCGAGATCCAGCGCGCCGCCAGCCGCGCCACCAATCTCACCCGTCAGTTGCTGGCCTTCGCACGAAAACAAATTATCGCGCTCCAACTCGCCGATCTCAATCAATTAATCAGCGAGACAAGCCGCATGATCAGCCGCCTGATCGGCGAAGACATTGTGCTGACAACCCAGTTCGCACCCAAACTTGACGCCATTCGGATCGATACCGGACAGATCGAACAGGTACTGGTCAATCTGGCGATCAATGCGCGCGATGCCATGCCTGGCGGCGGCCGACTGACAATCGAGACTGCGAATGTCTACCTCTCGCGCAGTCAACTCAGCGATCACACCGGGATCGTCGAAGGGCATTATGTCTTGTTTTCAGTTGCAGATACTGGCATTGGCATGGACCGTGCAACGCGCGCGCAAGCGTTTGAGCCGTTCTTCACCACAAAACTCGTCGGCACTGGCACCGGTCTCGGGCTCTCGACGTGTTACGGGATCATCAAACAACACGGTGGGGATATCTGGCTCTACAGCGAGATCGGCCGCGGGACGATCGTGCGCGTCTATCTGCCACGCGCCGATGTAATGACCGATGCCATAGCTGCTCCAATGCCGGTTCAAGCTGTGAGACACGGCCACGAAACAATTTTGCTGGCTGAGGACGAGGATCTCGTGCGGCAACTCGCCGCGCGTATTCTACGCGGCCTGGGGTATACCGTGCTCGAAGCCAACAGCGGGCTAGAGGCGGTACGGATCGCGCAATCGTACCTGCCACAACCGATCGACTTATTGTTGACTGATATGGTGATGCCAGATCTGGGTGGCGGGCAACTTGCCGAGGTGATCGTCCAGTTGTTTCCCACAATCAAGATTATCTACACCTCAGGGTACACCGACCAGATGATCGTCCACGATGGGATGCTGGCGGCGGGTGTCGAGTTCTTGCAGAAACCCTTTACCTCTGCCGCGCTCGCAGCGCGCATACGCACCACACTCGATAACTAATCTTCGGCGTGAACCTGGGCGTAGATCTGGGTGGTGCTGATCGAGGCGTGGCCGAGCAACAGTTGTACCGCGCGCAGATCGGCACCACCATTGAGCATGTGCGCCGCAAATGAGTGCCGCAACGTGTGCGGCGTGAGATCGCTGAGCCCAATTTGCTCGGCGTATTGTTTGAGAATTAACCAGAACCCCTGGCGCGTCAGGCGCTTGCCCCGATGATTGAGAAACAACGCCAGCGGCAGATCGGCCGCACCACGCGCTAGCTGCGAGCGCGCAATATCCAGGTATTCTTCGAGCGCTGTCACCGCCGATGGGTTGAGCGGCAAGGTGCGATCACGGCCGGCGCGCCCGGCACAGCGCATCTGGGCCTGCTCCATATCGAGATCATCAAGATTGAGCGATGTCAATTCGCTGACGCGCACGCCGGTGGCGTAGAGCACCTCGAGCATGGCTTTATCACGTAGCCGCTCGGGTGTCGGCTCGCGCAGCGGCAGTTCGAGCAACTCATCGACCTCGGTAGCAGTCAACGCACGCGGCGGCTCACGATCGACACGCGGCGAGTCGATCGCGGTCGTCGGATCCACACCGATCGCACCACTCGTCTTCAGCCAGCCAAAGAATGATTTGACGGCCGCAATCCGGCGCGCAATCGTCGAATCGGCGTAGCTCTTTTCGCGCAGGTAAAACAGAAACCCGAGCAGGTCGTCGTGGCCAATCTCACCCCAGGTGCCGATCTGGCGCTCCGCCCGGAAACTATCGAACTGATCAAGATCGGTGCGGTAGGCCGACACCGTGTTGGCTGATTTCTGCCGCTCATCCGTCAGATGAGTCAGAAATTGCTCGATCTGTTCGTGCATAGTTGCTCCGCCTACCTTGTCTTCGTGCCTGCGTATGCTACCGCATGCCGCTGGTGATGTCAATTTCGTTATGTTCGAAGATGGTCTGCGGCCGTTTGTCGTACGAAGCGCTCTGCTATACTAGCTGCGGCCCGCCTGTTTCGACGAAAGCAGACCTGTGCGCAATCTTCGTTCGGTATTCGATCTGCGCGCCCGCCCACCCGCGCTCTACCCGCTGGCGCTGCTGGCGCTGCTCGGTGGTGCGCTGCTATGGGCCACGCGCAATGCGCCGATCACGCTCGGGCCGCTGCGTATCGATGCGCTGGCGGCGCTGTTTGCGCTCTTTAGCTGTGGTGCGCCGCTGCTCGCAGCACTTGTGGGTAGCGGCCCGACGTGGCGCGGGCTCATGATTGTCCTGGCACTGATAGCAGCGTCGCTCGGCCCCACACCACAGATCAACGCCTGGTTTCTGTTTCTGGCGGCGCTCAGCGGTGCCGGGCGCGGTCAGGTGCAGCGCAGCGTGGCATCACTGGTGCTGCTCGCCGCCGGTGGGATGCTCGCCACCCGTGGCGTGGGCGATTTTGCCGCACGCGTGCCGCCAGGTGCGCTGGATGCGAATGTGTTCGGGGTGACATTGCTCGGCGTGCTGATCGGGATCTTCGCACCCAGCGAGCAGGGCGGCAGCTGGCGTGCGGCGCGCTGCATCTGGCTCCTGCCGTTGCTGCGGCTCTTCTCGTATGGCAGCTGGGATCTTGCGTGGGTCACGCTGGCGGCCAGCACGGGTGCGCTCGCAGCGGCGGCCTGCGGCATGCACGCGTGGCGCACTGGCACGCTTCAGGCAGCGTGGCGCATCCTGCCCTGTTGCGGTCTGGCCGCCGCCGGAGCTGCGAGCAGCCTGGGTATCGCGGCCGTCGTGGCGGTGCTGGCCGCCGATGGGCTCGGCGCGGCGCTCGGGCGGCGTGCGGCCAACCACTGGGTGTTGCTCGGCGCGCCCGCACTGGCGATCTGGTTTACTGCGGGCGCGCTGCTGGCGGGCGGCGCACCCGCGCTGTTGGCTCCGCTACTGATTGGCGCGGCGCTGGCGGGTGTGGTGATGCGTGTTCAAGCGACAGATTCACCCGCGCCTGTGTGGCTGGTCGGCCTGTCACTCGGCTGGCTGGTGCTGGCCCCGCTGCTGTTGCGTATCGCGGCCCAGCCGACCGTCGAGCAACTCCAGGCTGGTCTCAGTGTCTACGGCGAGCTGGCGCTCGTGCGGCGCGTCGGTCTGGTGGCGCTCGATTCGGCGCGGCGCGAGGTGCTGGCGCTGCCCGTGCTCCTGATCGCTGCCCTGATCGGCGTGCTGTGGGCTGCGATCGTACTTGTGCGCGTGGTCAATGCCGGAGCCGCACAGCAAGCTGTGCGGCTCCACACACCCGTCACCACGAACGCGACTACGCCCGCACCCCTATTCATGCGCGAATTGCGCGCCCGGTTGCCCTGGCTGGGGGGCCGCGATGACCGTCGCTGAATTGCTGGCGCTGATCGGCCGCAGTGCTGCGCCATTGTTGCTCTGGCCAGGTGGGCTGGCGTTGCTGATGCTCCTCGTCGAGCACCGCAGCGGCCCACTGACCGGCCCGTGGCACGCGCTGGCGCTGCCGTGGGTGGCCCTCGCGTTTGTGCCGCTGCCCGGCGCACTGCGTCTCGAACGTGGAGCTGATCTGCTGGTGCTGCTGGCGCTCGCCGAATGGCCGCGCCTGGTGGCGATAACCCACGACACCGCACATCCTGGCGATCGCGCGCGTGGTGTCGCCCGTGCCGCAGCGTTGCTCAGCGGCTGGATCGTGCTGGCTGCCGTCCTGCCGCTGATCGCCAGCGGCACCGGCGCGCTCACAGTTGAGGCGATCGCTCGATCGCCCGCCGCCACTGCTCCCGCCACCGATCGGGCCGGATTTGTGCTGGCGGCGATCGCCTTGCTGCTGGTGTTGCCGGTGCTGCTCGAGCTCGGGCCGTGGCGTGTGGCCGCTGCCTCGCCCGGCGTGCAGCGCGCCGGGCTGCGCACCCGCGCGTTGCTGCTCTGCGCACTGGTGGCGCTACCGCTGGTGGCACCACTGCGCGATGCGCCCGCACCATTCACGTACATGCTACCGCTGCCGCCGCTGCTGCTCGCATTTGGGCTGTGGGGCATCGCGCGCGCCACACGCACCAGCGACGCGCGCCGCTGGTCGTGGCTCACGCCGGGATTGGCGATTCTCATTCTGGTGATGATGGTATCGCAGGTGTGGATGTCTAACGCGTAGGGCCGCAGCAATACTGCGGCCCTACGGTACCAGTCACCTAATTGGTATCGTTGACAATACCCGTCGGCTTGGTGCGCGTCTTGCGCAGCTCCTCGACGCGTGCCGAAAGCTGGGCGATCTTGTTGCTCAACTCATCGATGTCGCGCTTCGATGGGATATTCAGCCGGTTGAGAAACTCCTCGACGCTGTGCTCGACGCGCGCGTTGACCTTCGTCACCTGCGCCTCGACCTGCGGGGTCTGCACGCGAAGCCGCGTCCGCGCCTCGGTCAGCAGCTTCTCGCCTTCCTTCTGCGCGACCTCGCCACGATCGACGAGCTTCTGTACAAACTGCTCGACTTCGTCGATCGTCAGTGCGACCGCGCCCACGCTAGCCATTACCAGCCGCCGCACGCTCTCCGCTACCGGGACCATCTGCTCCTGAACCTGCTCGATGGTCTCGTCGACAGCGATTTCGACTTCTTCGACTCGCTCGCTTACCTTGCCCTGCATTGTATCGCTCCCCTCATAGTGGTAATTCGTGGTATAACGCACTGCGTTATTTACAGCTTAGCACAGGCAGCACGCACTGTCAAGGGATCGGATGGTGATCATCAGGGTAGCGTGACCGTCGCCACGACGCTGGCGGCCGCGCGTTCTGCGGCCGGGCTGTTGCCAAATACGCTGACCAGTGCCACCCCCGCCGGGCTTTGTGGTGCGGCCAGTTGCCGTGCGCCTGAGCCAAGCAGTTCCAGCGCGAGCGCCTGCGCGCGCGGGCTGGCATCAGCCGGCAATAGCAGTAGTGCGTCCGCGCCGGGTGGCTCGGAGAGCTGCGAACCATCAAAGGTGCGCGCGGGCAGATCGAGTGTCAGATAGCGCACGACATCGCGGTCGGCCCGGATATCGGCGGGCAAAAAGACCTTGACCCCGGCGCGTTCGCCCGCGCGCGCGATGCGGCCCATCGCGGTGGCTTCCGGTTGGAACTCGTTGAGTGTCGCGTTCGAATGCGGCAGCACGCCA
>JAYUYF010000772.1:0-2580 GCA_043752605.1 Roseiflexaceae bacterium | reverse complement strand
GACACGTCTCACTATCGCACAACGCTTCTTTTACACCGTGGGCGCTGGCGCTCGCGCGCACAAAGGCGAAGAGATCGGCACCCACGTCCATCGCGATCTGGTACTTCTCGGTTTTGAGACCGTAGGTGCCGGCGATACCACAACAGGCCGCCGTGCTCTCGTCGAGCGTCAGCCCCGGCACGAGTTCGAGGATATCGAGCGCCGGGCGGCCGATGCGGTGGGCGCGCAACTGGCAGGGCGCGTGGTACGGTAGTGTGGCCTGCACCGGCTGGAAATTGGTGTCGAGCTCGCCGCGCTGATGCAGCAACCGCAAGAATTCGAAGATATCGTAGGTGGCTGCGGCCACGGCCTTGACATCGGCACCGTGCATCCCGATCAGCTCGGGGGCTTCCTCTTTGATCGTGAGCGTGCAACTCGTGCTGGTGCCGACGATCGGGATGCCGCGCTGGGCATACGGCAGCAACCGCGCGACGTTGCGGGTATGCACGTTCTCAGCACTCCGGAAATCGCCATTCGAAAGCAGCGGCAGGCCGCAGCATTCCTGATCGGCGAGGATGACCTGATAGCCGTTGCGTTCGAGCACCGCTACAGCCGCCTGACCTACGCGCGGCTCGAAGTAATTGGTCGAGCAGCCGTGAAAGTAGACTACCTGACGCGTGGTGGCCGTGGTGCCTGGTGTCAGGCCGCCGCGCCGCATCGTCGCCGGGCGTGCTTTTGCCCGCCGCCGAAACCAGCTGCGAAACGTCGACGTCGCGTATGGTGGCAGCGGCGCGGCGGCCGCGATGCCCAGCACGCGCTCGATCGCCTTGCGCGCCAGCCGATTGCCCAGCACACCGTTGGCAATATGCGCCTGCGGCCCGTTGCCCAGCATGCCCACCACCCCGGCGCGCGCGATGATCCGGTTGCGCAGCGGCATGCCCTTCTCGGCCACGATTTTGGCGCGCGCGCGGGCATTCAGTTCGGCGATCCGCACGCCCGTCGGGCAGACCGTATTGCAGATCCGGCACCCCGAGCAATAATCCACCGATTCATCCGGCGATGGCTGGCCGGGCTTGCGGAAGCGCTGCGCCTGCGGGCCGACATATTTTGGGCCGGGGAACAGGTCGGTCACCGCGCTTACCGGGCAGGCCGAGGTGCAGATGTTGCACTTGATACACTGGTCGAGCGAGAGCTCGAGTGAGAGATCGATATGGTCGTGTGCCATGCTAAAGATCCTTTGTTGGGACGCAGCATGCTGCGTCCGTACAGTCCCACCGCCCGCTGCGTCCCACCGCCCGCTGCGTCCGTACAGTCCCACCGCCCGCGTCAATCCTCAAGCGCCGCGAGGCGCAGCCCCGCCGCCCAGCCGGTGGCAAGCGAAACGCCGGTACGGCTCCCCTCGCGGATGGTATCGGCACCCGCCAGCGCGCCGCCCGCCACGCGCACATTGGTATAGGCCACGCGCCCGAGGCCATCGAGCGGCACAAGTGCATCATTGGTGGCCACACCAGCGGTGAAGATCGGATGGCCGCTGCTCGCCAGTGCGCGCGCCGCAAACCAGCCATCGCGCGTATCCGGGCCGGCCAGCGGCAGGTTGAAGGCCGTCTCCCAGAATGCACCGGTATGGTCGCTGTTGATACCACCACCCACCACACCGCCGGTGGCCAGCAGCCAGCGCGCACCGGCGTGGCGTTGTTCGCGCGCAGCTGCCTCGGTGTACGCCGCAGTGATACGGGTAGTGTCGTGTTCGGCGCGCACCACTTCGGAGCCAATTTGTACCCGCCCACCAGCGGCGACGATCGCACGCTCGAAGATTCGCACCAGCCGGATACCCGGCACCGAGGGCGGCAGCGTGGGTATTTCAAATACCAGTGCACCCGCCGCCGTCTGCAGATCGGCCACCACCGCCAGCGGGTCATACAACCCGAGCACAGCAGGCATGCCGATCCGCGTGGCGGTACCGCGTTGTGTGCGCAATTGTGCGCCGATCGCGGCACGAAATGCGGGCCGGTCAAACAGTTCGGCGAAAGTGCGCGTGCTGTAGTCGCGGCGGCGAAATGCGGTCGGCACATCGAGGTACACGCCGCGTGCATCGATCCCCTGCGCGCGCAGATTGGCTGCCGCCAGCGGCGGGAAGAAATCGCGCAACTCGTGGAAGCCCGCGATCAGCAGTTCGCCGCCAGCACGCATATCGCCCGCCGCCATGGTAGCAGGAAACAGCGCTGCGGGCCGCACGGCACCCAGCGCGCTCGGGAGCAGCACATTGCGGCTGACCGTGCCGACGTACGGGTACCGTGCTGCGCGCGTGAGTGCCAGCAAGCGGTCGGCGGCCGCCCGGATCCCGCTTTCCCCCACCCGTGCGTAGGGATGGTGTGGCTGCTGTGCGATTTTCGCCACGATCCCCGCCAGCGGATCATCGCCCGCGCCCCACAGGTCGATCGTGCCACCGGCCCAGTGCGTCGCACCGTTGCCCTTGGCGAGCAGCAGCGGGCGCAGCCCGGCTTCGGCCAGCGCCAGCGTTCCCATCAACCCGGCCAGCCCGGCCCCGATCACAAGTGTGTCGCGCATGGTTCTCCCTGCCTGCACGGCCGAAGCATCTCG
>JAYUYF010000771.1:0-6522 GCA_043752605.1 Roseiflexaceae bacterium | reverse complement strand
GTATGGTGTATCAGAAGCGCGGTGCGCAGCAGATGGATTTCTTCCGCGGCCCGGCTGAACTGGCCGATGCGATCCGCGAGAAGCGCCCGGCGCGGCTCTCGGCGCGCTTCTCGTTGCATATCAACGAACTGGTTTTGGCGATCAGTCAGGCCGGTCTGCAGCAGGGTGTATACAGGATGACGACGACGTTTGACCCAGTCGAGCCGATGCCGTGGTCGAAATGAAGAAGCGAGACGGGAGTAGACGATGACAAAGCCAATCCGCTGGGGTATTCTGGGCGCGGGCAACATTGCGCGCGCGTTCGCCGAAGGGCTAAAAGCGCTACCCGATGCCGAACTGACGGCGGTGGCCTCGCGCACGCAGGCGACCGGCCGCGAATTTGCCAAACAGATCAATGTGCGCAAAGTCTACACGGGGTACAATGAACTGGTGCGCGACCCGAACGTCGACGTAATTTATGTGGCCACGCCGCACCAGCGCCATTTTGATGATTGTACCCTCGTCCTCGAAGCCGGCAAACCGGTGCTGTGCGAGAAGCCGTTTACGGTGAATGCCAAACAGGCACGCGCACTCGTCGACCTCGCTCGCCGCAAAGATCTGTTTCTGATGGAAGCGATGTGGATGCGCTGTATGCCGCTCATCCGCAAAGTGAAAGAACTGGTGGACAGCGGGGCCATTGGTGATATACGCATGCTGACGGCGGAGTTTAGTGTGCCAACGCACTATGACCCGCAAAACCGATTTTTCGACCCGAAGCAGGGTGGTGGTGCGCTGCTCGATCGTGGCGTCTACACACTGGCGCTCGCCTCGTTGCTTATGGGCGAGCCAGTAGGTATCAGCGGCGAAGCCGCGATCGGGCCAACGGGTGTAGACGAGCAGAGCGCGATGGTGCTGCGCTACGCGGGCGGCCGCATGGCCGTGCTCTCGGCCGGAATGCGTACCTACAGCTCAAACAGCGCAGCCGTGATGGGTACGCGTGGCCGGATTGTGCTGCACGAGCCGTTTTATGCGCCGCAGCGGATCTCGATCAGCACCTTTGGTGAGCCGCAACCTGCGTCGAAGGCTGCACCGAGCATAAAGCAAAAGATGACCGGCGGGATCAAAAAGAACCCGCTGGTGCGACGCGCGATGCCGGTGTTGCGCCAGTACTTGCTGCCGTTGCTGCGCAAGTCGTCCGATATCAGCCAGCCGCTGGTGGGCAATGGCTACAACTACGAAGCCGCCGAGGTGATGCGCTGCCTGCGCGCGGGCGAACGCGAGAGCCCGATGGTGCCGCTCAATGAGAGCGTGCGGGTGATGGAGCAGATGGACACATTACGCGCGGCGTGGGGCCTGAAGTATCCCGGCGAATAGCAAACTGGTGCCATACGATAGGGTACTTCTGGCGTAACCTGCGTTTATACCCGGTAGAGTGAGGGGTGCATGGTGATACTTTCCACCGCATTGCGCGGTGCGATCAAGGTGCTGGCCGGCATGACCGGCTACCTGTTGCTGCTGACGCTGGCCGCCTTTCGCGCGCCGCGTAGTACGCCGCCGCGCGTTGGTGCGCCCACGAGCCGCTTTCTGCTGCTCATCCCGGCGCACAACGAAGCACGGCTACTGCCGAGTATGCTGGCAAATCTCCACGCGCTCGATTACCCGGCCGAGCTGTACCAGATCCATGTGATCGCCGACAACTGCGAGGATGCGACGGCGCAGATCGCGCGTGAGGCTGGCGCGGTGGTACACGAGCGCTTCAATGCCGATGAACGGGGCAAGCCCTATGCGTTGCGCTGGGCGCTGGCGCAGATCTGGCAGCGCGGCGATGCCCACGACGCGGTGGTAATCCTCGATGCTGACACGGTGGTGGATGCCAACCTGCTGCGGGTTTTTGATGCACGACTGGCGCGTGGTGAGCGCGCGGTGCAGAGCTACTATGCCGTGCGCGATCCCGAATCGTCCTGGAGCGCGAGCCTGCGGATGGTCTCACTCGCGGCACTGCACTTCTTGCGGCCGCAGGGGCGTATGGTGCTGGGCGGCTCGGCCGGGCTGAAGGGCAACGGCATGCTGTTCGCCGCCGATCTGCTCCGGCAGCACGAGTGGCCGCTCTCGCTCACCGAAGATATCGAATATCACATGGCGCTGATTCTGAGCGGCGAGCGCGTGACGTTCGCGCCGGATGCTGTGGTGTACGCCGAGATGCCGGGTTCGCTGGCGGCATCGAGTACGCAAAACAGCCGCTGGGAGCGCGGGCGCGTCGAGATGGTACGGCGCTACGTGCCGCAACTGCTCGGCAAAGCCGCCGAGCGCCGCAGCTTTGTGCTGTTCGATGCGGCCGTCGAGCAGATCATCCCGCCGTTCTCGATCCTGGTGGCCGCCACGGGTGGCGCGCTGCTGGCGGCGCTGGCGCTGCGGCGACCAGGGCTGGCGGCGAGCGCCGCGCTGCTGCTGCTGGTACAGGGATTGTATATACTGGCCGGGCTGGTGATCGCACGCGTGCCACGGCGCGTCTACCAGGCGCTCTTGTACGCGCCAGTATTTGTGGCGTGGAAGGTCTGGCTGTACATCAAAGTGCTGCTCGGGCGTGACCACAGCGGCTGGGTACGCACGGCGCGCAACGTCGACGACGCATAATCTCTTGCGGCCTGCAACGAAGCAGAGTATATTTGCAATCATAACCGTGCGCGACGATGTGAACGGATTTTCATCTCACATTCATCGTGCGCGGTTTGTTGTTCATCCTACCCTGATAAGATACAGGCACGGCCATTCGTCATTCTGGCATTATCGCAGGCAGGAGAACACAATGACGCCAACTAGCGCTGATCCTACCGTGGATCGTAAAGCTGCGCGCATGCTTGATATTTACAGTCGGCAGGAATTTCGCGGTGTGCGCTACAGTCAGCGTATCCGGCTGATTATGTTGTTCTGGGTGATCCGAACCAAGATCAGCCGCAATCTCAAGCGCGTACTCGATCTGGTAGTAGCCAGCATCGCGCTGGTATTTGCCGCACCAATCATGCTGATCACCGCGATCGTCATCAAGCTCGATTCACCCGGGCCGATCTTATTCCGGCAGGAGCGCGTCGGCAAATACGGGCGTACGTTTATGTGTTTCAAATTTCGCTCAATGTATATCGATGCTGAGGCGCGCAAAGCCGAGTTGATGGCGAAAAACGAAGCCGACGGCCCGGTATTCAAAATGAAGAACGACCCACGTGTGACGCGTGTCGGCCGCTTCATTCGTAAGGTCAGCATCGATGAACTGCCGCAGATCTTCAACGTGCTGCGCGGCGAGATGAGTCTCGTCGGGCCGCGGCCGGCATTACCGAGCGAAGTCGCTAAGTACAGCTACGAGCAGATCCAGCGGTTGCACGCGATCCCGGGCATCACCGGGCTGCAGCAAGTCTCGGGGCGCAGCAATGTCGATTTTCAGCGCTGGATCGAGCTGGATCTCCAGTATATCTCCGAGCAGAGTCTGCTCAAAGATATCGAAATCCTGCTCAAGACCATCCCGGCCGTACTACTGAGCCGCGGAGCCTACTAGGACACGGGTTGATCCAGGGAGAAGGAGTTCGATGCGCAAGCTGCTGATTATTCTTGGCGTTCCTGTTGATGATCTGACGATGCCCGAAGCGCTGCAGCGGATCGCGGAGTTTGTTACGATCGGCCGACTGAGCGGCAAGACCCACCAGATAGCCACCGTCAATGCCGATTTTGTCGTCAATTCGCTGCACGATGCCGAGTTACGGCGGATCCTGCAAGAGTCGGATATGGCGACGGCGGATGGCACCCCGCTGGTGCTGGGAGCACGCATGCTGGGGGTGCCGATCCGCGATCGGGTTACGGGCGCCGATCTGGTTCCCGAGCTCGCAAAGCTCGCTGCCGAGAAGGGGTTTTCCATCTTCTTTCTTGGTGCCAAGCAAGGTGTTGGTGCGCGTGCTGCCGACATGTTGAAGCAGCGCCACCCAAGCCTCAAAATTGCGGGTGTGCTCTCGCCACCAAATCGGCCAATGCTCGAGATGGATCCGTCGGTGATTGAGACGGTCAAGGCGGCGCGGCCAGATATTTTGCTGGTAGCATTTGGCAATCCGAAACAAGAGAAATGGATCAGCCGGCACGCGAAGACCTTGCGCGTGCCGGTGGCGATTGGCGTCGGTGGCACATTTGATATGATAGCCGGGGTAACGCAACGTGCGCCGCGCTGGATGCAGCGCACTGGGCTCGAGTGGTCGTACCGGCTGATCCAGGAGCCGCGGCGGCTCTGGAAGCGCTACGTGCTTGATTTTGCATATTTTGGCTACTTCTTCGCGCACCAACTGTGGGCGATGCGGACGAGCGGCATTGGGCCAGCACCGCTGCCGACATCAGATGTGACGGTTGTCGATGATGTCGCCGTCATCACCGTACGTGGGCGGCTCGATGCCAGCAACCAGGCATCGTTTGCTAGCCGTGTGGAGCAGGCGTTGATCGACACACCATATCTGGCGATCAACCTTGCCGAGGCCACGTTTCTCGATAGTGCCGCACTGGGGACGCTGGTCTCACTGACCAATCGCGCGCGGGCGGCGGGCGGTAAGCTGCAACTTGTGGCCACACCACCAAACATCAGGAATATTCTGACATTGGTACGCCTGGATGCATTCTTTGACATGGTCGACAGTCTTGACCGGATTGTGCAGCCAATCGTCGAACGCCAGGCGCAGCGGCAGAGCCGCTCGTCCGAATGGTCGGTGCTACGGATGCCGCGCATCATCGATGCCGGGATCACACCGCTGCTGATCGACCAGATGCACGAGACGATCGCGCAGAATCCGCGGGTCATCCTCGATTTTAGCGATACCGTGCTCCTTTCAAGCGCCGGGTTATCGGCGGTAGCGCGGCTCAACCGCGAGTCGCGCGAGCGTGGCGGCGAGTTACGCGCCGCCGGATGTTCAAACGAGGTACTTTACAGTATTCGGCTGGTGAAACTCGACGCGATGGTGCCCTTGTTTAGCGATGTGATGACGGCCAGTTCGTAACGAGCGCAGTCTTTCTGGGGACACGGAGGATATTGTGCAGGTTCTGTTGCTTGCCACAGACGAAGATGGGCGCGCCGCGCCGCTCGCCAGCATGTGCCCCGCGCCGCTGATCCCGATTATCGATCGGCCGGTCATGGCGCGAGTAATCGAACAACTTGCGCGTGCCGGATTGAAGACGATTACGGTGAGTCTGTATCAACGCGGCGGTGATATCATGTCATATTTTGGCGATGGTCGGCGCTGGGGACTTAAAATTGAATACCTGACACAACGTGAAGCACGCGGCAGCGCGGGCGCGATTAAGTGGGCCAGCCAACGATTGCACGAGACATTTCTTGTGATGTCGGCCGATGCGCTGGTCGATGTTGATGTCGAAGCCGCGCTAACATTCCATCGCGCGCACGGCGGCAGCGCGACGGCGATCGTGGCTGCGGCACGACCGGGTGCAGATCCACGTTTTGTGCTCGACGACCTGGATCGGATACAACCAGCAGGGGCGGCAGGCACGCAGGTCATGCCAACCGGCGTGTATCTTTTCGAGCCTGACGTTATTGCACACATCGCCAGCAGCGGCACAAGCGATATTGTAGCTCAACTCGTGCCTGCACTGCTGGCAGCCGGGCAGCCGGTGTATTGCTACCGGCTGCCCGGTTATTTCAACCCGCTGCTGAGCTACGCCGACCATTCTGAAGCGCAGCGTGTCGTGCTGCAAAGTGCACTGCGTCGTAAAGACGAGCAGGTTGCTCCCGAGCACATCCGATTGCGATTCCCCACGCTCGATGCGCAGCAAATTGCACCCGGCGTATGGGTTGGACAAAACCACGTCATTCACCCGAGCGCGCAGATCGCCGCACCGATCTATATTGGTGAAGGATGCCGAATCGGTGCGAATGTCGAGCTCGGCCCAGATACCGTACTGGGCGCGGGGGTCATTATTGATGACGAAGCGACGGTACAGCGCAGTACTATTCTGGCGGGCACATATGTCGGTCGGCTTGTCAATATTGTCGACCGGGTTGTCGATCGTACGAGTGTAATCAATGTTGATAGCGGCGAGATCAGCACGGTTGTCGATCCATTTCTCCTCGCCGATGTTGATCGTGCGGCGCGGCGTGGGCGGCGGCAGCGTATATTGAGTCTGCTTGTCGCGCTGGTCGCACTGGTGGCAAGCCTGCCGCTCCAGGTTGCGTTGGGCGTACTCGCATTCTTCGCCTCGGGCGGGCGGGTGATCGAGCGTTCGACACGTATCGGGCGGCAGCCAGCGGGGACGGATGGTGCGCCCGAGCGTCAATTTAGCATGCTGACACTGGCCACCCGCCGCCGCGATGGGACACGGAGCACGCTTGGTGTGTGGATGCGGCGTTACGAACTCGATCGACTGCCCGCCCTGTGGAATGTCGTCATTGGCGATCTGGATCTGGTGGGTGTACGACCATTGACACTCGGCGAATTTGGGCAGATCCGTGAGAACTGGCATCGTAAGCGGTTCGAGTGCCCGGCGGGGTTGACCGGATTATGGTAT
>JAYUYF010000770.1:0-2588 GCA_043752605.1 Roseiflexaceae bacterium | reverse complement strand
CGATAATCATACGTTCGTGCAGCCGCACTAGCAGGTCGGCATCGACATACACGGTCTCGCCGTAGGTCTGCGGATCCTCGCCGGCGCTACAGAGCTGCGGCAGCAGCTGTTCGTAGTAGGCCAGCAGCGCCTCCCACACGTGCAATTCGGTCTGCGGGATCGCGATCGTCTCGACCACCCGCTGCACAGGTATTTCGGCAGGTGGTGTGCTGCGTAGCGGCGATTGCTCGGGGTAGCTGTAGCGCCCGAGCGATGCGTGATACCGTTCGAGCCCGGCGAGCGAGTATTCGAGAAAACTGGTCGGGTCGCCACCCGCGATCGTGACGCCGCCGACGCGGTAGATTGCGCTGTTGTGCGGGAAGTACGATCGGTCTTTCAGCCGCCCGACAATTTGCTCGCTCAGGCGGTCGATCCGGGTGCGAATACTGGGCAGATCCATCGCGGTTCCTGTTCTGTTGCGCCGTTCGGGCTATCGTACCGCAGGCGGCAAATGCTGTCGGCCACTACACGATCAGTCGTTCTGGATAAAACGCACCGCAGCGCCGCGCAGCACCGGGCCGTGGCCGCAGCAGATCATCGTCGCGCCCAGATCGCGTTGCCGCGCAAACGACTCGCGGCCGCGCGTATAGTCCCAGGTGACCGGGCCATCGGTGAAGCGCGCTGCACCACCCAGCGTACGCAGCGAATCGCCCGCAAACAGCACGCCCACCGCCGGTGCATACAATGAGACATGACCGGGAGTATGGCCGGGTGTGTCCAGCACGCGCAGGCCGCCGAGAATCGGCAGTTCGTCACCGGGCGTCAGGATATTGGGGATCACAAAGCTGGGCATCGGCATCATGCGCGCCGAGAGATCCTGGACGAACTGTGGCAGCTTGAGCGGGCGCGACGACTCGCCGCGCGCAAGTGCGGCGGCTTCAATCGCACTGGCGTGTGCCACAGCTGTGGTGGCCGCCACCAGCGCGGGCAACCCGCCGACGTGGTCGGGATCGGAGTGGGTGATCAGGATGCGCGTGATCGCGGTCAACGGTAGTCCACGGCGCTGCATCGTACGCTGCACCGCCGCCAGGCTGCCGGCGGTACCGGCATCGATCAGCGTCAGGTGATCCGGCTCCTCGATCAGAAAGAGATTGACAATAGCATCGGTGATCTGGATGATTCGTGCGTCCATCGTATCTCCCTTATGGCTGCGGTACTGGTGTATCTTACCCGTGATCGGGCCGCGCCGCCAGACGAAAAAGCAGCGGTGTGGTATCATACACGTATGCGGCAGTTGTTGCCGCGCTTCCCCATGTTTCGCGAGCAGCTCGCTCGCATCCATCGCCTGGCGCACGATATCGATCATGCGGTTTGCGACCCGAGACGACCGCAACGCGCGTGTGCGCAGAACAGGTAGACACCCGTGGATTATTTTGTCTGGTACGATGAGAGCGCGCAAAAGACCGCCGCCAAGAAGATCCAGGAGGCGATCACGGCCTATACCGTGCGCTTTGCGGTGGCACCCGAACTGGTGCTGGTCAATAGCAATGATTTGACCGAGGTAGGCGGGGTGGTGGTACGCGCCGAGACGATGGTGCAGCGCAACAACTTCTGGCTGGGGATCGCGGGGGCGGTGTAGGCGCGGGCGGGGGCGGTGGGATGTAGGGCTGAAGCATTCCGGTTGCGGGATGCGCGCAACCGGAATGCTTCGGCCCTACGGGATGCGCGCCGCCGGATGCTTCGGCCCTACGGGATGCGCGCCGCCCACCTTCATGCACCCGCCAGGATCGCCTGTTCGAGCAGATCCATCGCATTCTGCATGCCACCCTCCATACCCGAGTTGATGTGGACATCGCGGTGCTCCTCGGTCTTGTGCTGCACCAGGATCGTCATCATCGTGCGGCCATCGTGCTCATCGAAGGTCATCGTGTTGAGCGATTCGGTGTTGGCCTCGGGGAAGCCCTCGTAGGCTTCGGTTGTCACGATGCGGCTGTAGGGTGTAAGCTCGTGGTACACACCGTTGAAGGCGACCTCGAAGCCGTCATCGGTGACCATCACCCAGCGCCACGCACCGCCGACGCGCAGGTCGATATCGGTGACCGTCATCGCGCCCAGCTTGGCAGACACCACTGGCGTACAAGCTCGGGCGTGGTCCAGGCGGCATACACTAGCCGCGCGGGGGCGTTGAACGTCCGTGTGATCTGGATTTGCGTGGGCGCGGGGAGCGTGACTACCGCCGTGCCGTTAGTGGCTGTTGCGACCATTGTCGTGTTCCTCCTCTGTCAGCGTCTCCAAGAGTTTGTCGAGTGCATCGAGCCGCGTGTTCCAACCTTGTGCATAGGGTGCAACCCAGTCGTAGATCGGCCGCAGCGCCGGATCATTGAGCCGGTACCAGCGCAGCCGCCCATCCTCGCGCACCTGCACCAGACCCACTTCGCGCAGCACGCGCAGATGCTTTGAGACCTGCGGCTGCGCGAGCGCCATCGCTGCGACCAGATCGTTCACCGAGCGCTCGCCCGCCAGCAGCAGATCGAGGATCTCGCGCCGCCGTGGCTCGGCCACTGCATTAAATACGTCGGTTGTCGTCGCTGCTCGTGCCATATTTCTAT
>JAYUYF010000769.1:0-6534 GCA_043752605.1 Roseiflexaceae bacterium | reverse complement strand
TGACCATCGGCTTACCCTCCCTACACAACCGGGGGGGAATGCGGGATATGTCATCTATGAGGTGCCGAGTGGCAATCGCTTGCGCTTTATCAACCGAGCTGGCGATGGGGCACTGCAACCTTTGCCGGGTATCCATGCAACTTTGGTGCGGGCGGGGAACCAGTATACGCTCACGGAGCGTGATCAGGGACAGCGTATCTTTGATCTCCAAGGGCGCATGCTGTCCCAGCGCGATGCCCAAGGCCATCAGCAGACCGCTCAGTACTACACCGGGACTCGACAAGATGGTCTGCTCCAACAGGTAAAGGACGTTGAGACCGCTCGCACGCTGACGTTCAGCTACGTCAACGTTGATAGTGGTCAGTTACGCCTTGAGAGCGTGGAAGACTCGGCCGGGCGGAGTGTGACATACACCTACACCAGCGGCGGTGATCTTGAAACCGTTCAAGACCTACGTGGTGGGGTTACAACCTATGGCTATGATGCTGCAGATCACTTAGTCACAACTCTGACCGATCCACTTGGCGTTACACAGGTCACCAACACGTATGACGCCCAGCGGCGCGTCACCCAGCAGTATGATGCTGGTGGTGTCCACACAACGTATACCTATGTGGTACCTCCAGCACGCCGGGCGACAACGATCACCCTTGTCCAACCCAATGGTGTGCAGGATGTGATCGTCGATCACTATCGTGCCGACGGGACGCTGGAATATCAGGAGCGCAACAACCAAATTACACGTTATGTTGCCTTCGATACCAGTGCCACGCCCAGTGTGGTGGTGGATGGCAATGGCAGTGGCACGGTTATGGGCAACAATCCTGTTGGCCTCCCACTCACCCTTATCGATGCGGCAAATCTGACAACGACCGTGCAGTATCGTGCCGACAATCGCCCGTCACAGCTGACCGGGCCAGAAGGGGTAGTCACCAATGCAACGTATGACACCCAGGGTAATCTGTCTAGCTTGCAAGACATCGGTGGTGGACTGAGCCTTTCCGAGACTTACGTCTACACTACGCAGAACCGTCTCGTGGAGCTGCGTTCGCCAGACAATGTTGTCACACGCAACACGTACGATCCCATAGGGCAAGTGATACGCACCACCATTAGCGGTGACCCGACGCAAACGCTTGTGACGGACTATGGGTACGATGCCCTTGGGCGGCTCACGAGCACCACGATTGGCGCGGGCACACCGCTCGTGCGCAGTGACCGCACGGTCTACAATTATGATGGCACCGTCTCCCAAACGATTCAGAACTATAAAGATGGGCTGGTTAACGCAGCTAATGTCGATGAAGACATCACGACATTGTATGGCTACGATCTGCTTGGTCGCCTAGTATGGACAAAGGCACCCGATGGTCGGTATGCTGCAACACAGTACGATGTACAGGGGCGCATTACGTGGACGGTGCAAAACCTGACGGGCTACACGGGTGGTGCGTTGCCCCCCTCGCCGCCCGCCTTTTCGCCCACGCGTCCAGATGCGAATGTCGCTACCTTCTACGGCTACGATGGCTTGGGCCGCAACACCCTAATCACTGAAACGGGCATCCTTACCGGGACGTTCAATCCGCAGACGTTGCGCTTCACCACTGCCACCACGCGGGTGACGCGCATCGAGTACGATGCGCAAGGGCGCCCGGTGACCACTACATTGAACTACAAGCCTGGGCAACCGGCGACTGCTGATACCAATGTCCAGACGGTGACGTATTACGATGGGGCTGGGAATGTGATTTGGCAGCGCGACGCGCTTGGGCGCTGGGATCGGATCCAATACGATGCGATCAGCCGTCCCGTCACCGTTACGCTCAATTTCGAGAATGGCAACCCGTTGACGGTTGATGCGGCAAACCGCGTATGGACGGATGGCAATGATAGTGACCTCGTCACGGTCACAAAATATGACAACAAGGGTCGCGTCGAGAAAACCATCGATAACTATGTTGATGGAACTTTCGTTGCCACCCAGCCGATCACTGATCGTGTAACGCTGTACGAGTATGACACGCTCAGTCGGGTCGTTGCCACGACCCAGAACTACACCACAGCTTTCCTTAGCACCTCGCTCAATCGGCGCAGCGAGACGCGCTATGATGCCACAAACGGACGCCTCCTGGGTGAACGTGACCCGTTGGGCCGCTGGGTCAGCCTGAAGTACGACCTGCTTGGTCGGGTTGATCGCACCGTCCAGAATTGTGTCGGCTCGGCCCCTGCGACGTGCGATCCGTATGCGGATACCGCACGCGACCGCAACATCACCACCCGCACGTTCTATGACGCCCTTGGTCGTGCATCGAGGACTGTGCAGAACCACGTCGATGGCATCTTCGTTGCGGCCCGGCCCGACGAGGATATTGCGACGCGCATGAGCTATGATGGCGTTGGTCGGGCCATTGCCACGGTGCAGAACGCCATTGCTAATGTGCCCGCCGATGCGCAAACCAATGTGACAACCCAAGCACGCTACGATCTGCTTGGTCGGGTCGTTCAGACCACGGACGCCGTGAACGCAGTTTCGCGGGCCACCTACGATGCGCTGGGTCGTGCGACGACCACCTTCGACGCCGCCGATCGCCCGACCATACAGGGCTACGATGGCACAGGCGCGCTGCGCTGGACGAAGCGCGTAGATGGGCAGGTGACGCTGTTTAAGCTTGATGGACTGGGTCGCACGGTGCGAACCATCGTGAATGTGGTGCCAAGCAGCACCGATGTTGATAAAAACCTTGCGACCATCACCACGTTGGATGCAGCCGGGCGCCAGATCGCGATGACCGATGCTAATGGACGGGTCACGCGGTTCGATTACGACCTCCAAGATCGTCTCATCCGGGTGATTGAGAACGCGGCGGACTTCTGCGCCGCCGATAACATCTTTTGCAACGTCATCACAAACTATGCCTATGACCGCGTGGGCAACCGCATCGCCATTCGTGATGCAAACGGCCAGACTGGGCGCTTCGCGTACAACGCCGCAGACGAGCAGTACAGCACCACGGACGCGCTCGGTCGCACCACGGGCTGGCTGTACGACTTTGGGGGCCGCGTTACCGACCAGGACGATCCGCGTGGCGCCCCGTTTGATCTCACGTTCACCTATGACGGTCTCGACCGGCGCACGCAAATCACCTCTGGCAACACCGCCAACCTTTCCACAATCAGCACCACATATGACGCCTTGGGGCGCCGCCGCAACCTCGTTGATGGAACCGGCACCACCACCTTTACCACCGATCCCTTGGGCCGTACCACGCAGGTAAACGCACCCAACACGGGCATCGTTGACTACACCTACACGGCCCGCTCCGAACGTGACAGTATCACGTACCCCAGTGGTCGTACGATTAGCTACAGCTATGGGTATGATGGTCGCATATATGGGGTGAGCGATAGGACGGTGGAGGAGCGAGCAACCCTGTATAAGTACGACGCAGTGGGGCGGCTGGAGACGCTGTACCGTGGCAACACGGTTGCCACCCAGTATTCCTACGACGGGGCTGATCGCTTGACCACGAGCAGTACCAGCCCGGATGGAGCCGTCGTTCTAGGGGGGGATGGCCCCACCCAGTTCGACTACACATACGACCGCGCCGGGCTACGTACCAGCCTGACCGAGACCTTCACCACCACGGCCCGGACGATTGCCTACAGCTACGATAGCCTGTACCGCCTCACAGGCGCGAACGCAAGCAGTGGCAACGATTACACCTACGAGTACGACCGGGTGGGCAACCGTACCATCGTGAAGACGAACGGTACGATAACGCAGCAGCAGAGCTACGACGCCGCTAATCAGATCGTCGGCCTGACGTATGACGCGGCGGGCAATCTTGTCAACGACGGCACCACCGCCTCCACCTACGATGCGCTTGGGCGCATGACGGCGAGTGGCAGCACCTTCTATGCCTACAACGGTGACGGCACGCTGGTGACGCGCTCTGAGGCTACCAGCATCCGCGGCATCACCACCCGCTACACCCAAGACATAGTGGCCTCGCTTCCCCAGATTCTCGCGGACGGCACACAGGAGTACGTATACGGGATCGAGCGCTTGTTCGGCGACAACAGCGGCACCCGTACTTGGTACACCACCGACGCGCTCGGCAGCGTGCGCCAAACTCTCGACGACAACGGCACAGTGCTGGCGAACACCACCTACGACCCCTGGGGCGTCCCCGAAAGCGGCGCCAGCACGCCCTTCGGCTTCACCGGCGAGCTGACCGACGGCGGGCAAGTCTATCTCCGGGCGCGCTGGTATACGCCGGGACGGGGCACATTCTCGGCACACGATCCATTTGAGGGCTTTGCAGACCAGCCGTATAGCATGCACCCGTATCAATACGGATATAGCAATCCAGCTCTGTATACTGATCCGACTGGTAAATGCATTCCGTGGATCGACTCAACATGCAGACCATTCTGGGAAGGTGGAGGTCTGAATTGGCGCGATTCAGCAAAGTTCCTTGGAGGTGTTGCAGAAACAGTTGCAGCACCAGCAATTGTAGCGTATAGTCTCACACAACGAGAGACTTGGCGGACTGCTGGGCGAGGACTTAATGTTCTGGTTCATGATCCAGCAAGATCAGCAACCATCCTACGAGAGGAATGGGTTGATCCCGTGGTACGGGGTGCGCAATTGGTACATAATGATCCGGCACGCGCTGTACAAATCTTGAATCACAACCCATACGAGTTGGGCAAGGCGTTGGGTGGGGCAGTGTCGTGGGGAACCGTTGCGAAATTAGGCCTGAGAAGATTATTTCCCGGAAGGTCTTTATTCTTCGCAGGGCAGGTTGACGAATTATGTACAGCCTCTGCTCCTCCGCTTGCAAAGTGGCGCTGGTTACCAGAACTTCGCCCAAGAAATCTCCTCGAACGTTGGCTACGTAAACCAGGGATGTTCGATCCTATGACAGAAAGGTTTGGCCCTGATTCCCCCATGCATCTCGCTATACAAAACCTTGATGGCTCTATCACTGATAGAACTATCTTGTACAATGCTGCCCAAAGTAATGGTGGTAAACTGCCATCTGGTTTCGGTCAATACAGTAAGTACGACATGTTCGACTCTAGAACATACAATAGATTACTCGACAGCTGGTACGATATATGGAAGAGGTCGCGGGTTAATATCTCTACAATCACTCCTGAGGAGGCTGCTGCGAGAAGCGTAGGAGTTCCTTTTGAGTCTGGAACGTTGGACGATATTTTGGATAGCATGGGATGGAAAGAGTAATAAATCTCATCATGTGAGACGGTCGTTTAGAATCAGTCTATACTTATCTATAACTCAAGGAACACAATACTTATTTATAAGACAAATGTTGTGTTCCTTGAGGAGAGGTGTATTGTATGCCATCACGTAAAATCGTTTTTTGTGGTGCTCCACTTGCGGGAAAGACAACTCTGTTACTTGCAATCTCAGAAATGACAGGTTCTAAACGGATTCAAACTATGCTCGGTAAAACTGAACACATAACTGCATTAGAAGTGGCTCTAGATGAAGAAAGTATTGTATGTGTGACGATATCAGGTGTATTTTTTAATCCCGAACAAAATGGTGTCCTAAATAAGCTACTTAGAAAAGCTGATATGGTCGTTTACGTTTGTGATACTGTTCCTCCTATAAATGCTGAGCCATTTTATTTTCATTTGTACTCTCGTGAGGCAGCACGACTTCTGGTATCTTGGAATGAAATACCGTGGATGTTTGTCTTGAATAAAGTGGATAGGAGTAATGATAACCCACTAAGACGATTTATTCCATCACAATTTCACGACCAGATTGTGAAATGTGTAGCAAACCGAGGTGAAAATGTTCGTGAAATATGGCAACAAATAGTCTCGAAGGTTTCTTGAAGCAAGGGAATTGAGTTGCATATGATCTGCATCTATCTATGGAACACTACTGCTGACATATAGCTCCTCCATCGCCACAGACCGGGTTACAGTACCCCGCATGCCACCCCCCGGTCCCCGGAACATGCCCCAGCCCGGCGCGAGCCGCTCGTTCGTGCGCCAGCCGCTTCATTGGATGCAACACTAGTCCGCCCACTCCGGCTCGATCTTTGAGACGACCGTGGTCGGGCGACCACGCTGTTCCTGCGCGGCCCCGCCCCCGCATCGCTCGTGTCCACGCATGCCGCCGCGTTGCAGTGGCGCCAGGGCGACGGCGCTGCGGCGACGCTGACCGGGGACGCAGATGACGGAGGATGTGGCGGTGGGCGCGACCGGCAGTGCCGCCCGCAGCGCCGCCGTGAACTCCGCTGCACGGGCATTGGCAGCGCTGCGAGTGCGTTGCCAGCGTTGAAACAACGTTGCCAGCTTCCGGGAAGCTGGGATTGATGCTATTTTTCGTGTGGCGCAGCGTCAGCTTCCCGGAAGCTGGCGCTGCTTCGCGTTGCTGCCCCATGCGCAGGCGCTGCACGCATTGCCGGGCGGCTCGCGAGCCGCCCCTACCGTGCTGTGGTAGGGCGTTCCACCACCGCCGCCACCAGACGCCGCCCCGCCACCAGCCCA
>JAYUYF010000768.1:0-2594 GCA_043752605.1 Roseiflexaceae bacterium | reverse complement strand
AACGATTGGCCGAGTTGTTTGGCATTCGCACCACTTTCAGCACGTCGGCACTGGCCGCACCCACGCTGGCGGCGGCGGCGGTCGCACGTTCAAAATCGGTCGGCCACGCATTCTTTATTGGTGGGCGGCTGTTTGGTGCCGACACCGTCGCGATCGGGCCGAGCCATCCGTTTATCGGGCGGACGGTCGATCAGGTGCGTGCCGCGCTCAACATCCAGATCATCGCGCTGCGGCGCGGTAATAGTTGGCGCTATATTCCCGGCGACCACGATCACGTCGAGCTTGACGATCAGATGACGATGATCGGGCCGCTGGATGCGCTTGATCAACTCCCAATCAGCTGAGGGATGGAGACGGGTATGCCACAATCCTCGATTCTGACGACGATTCTGGATCATAAGCGCACCGAAGTGACGCGTCAGCAGCGCAAGATCAGCTATGCAACGCTGTGCGCGCACGCGGCGAGCGCGGCACCGGTGCGCGATTTTGCGGCAGCGCTGCGGCTGCCGGGGCGGGCGGCGTTGATCGCCGAGGTCAAAAAAGCCTCGCCCTCGCGTGGGGTCCTGATCGAACACTTTGACCCGCTGGCGATCGCGCAGACGTATGTCGCGAATGGGGCGGCGGCGCTCTCGGTATTGACCGATGTGCGCTTTTTTCAGGGTAGCCTGAAATATCTCGAAGGTATTCGAGCGCTCGATTTGCCGACACCGCTGCTGCGGAAAGACTTTATCATCGATGCATATCAGATCGCCGAAGCGCGCGCGTACGGTGCGGATGCGCTGCTGCTGATCGTGGCCGCGCTGGAGGATGCGGCGCTGGCCGAACTGCTGGCCGCCAGCTATGAAATGGGCATGCACGCGCTGGTGGAAGTTCATGATGCGGCCGAACTGGAACGGGCGCTGGCGGTGGGGGCGCAACTGATCGGGGTAAATAATCGTAATTTGCATACGTTCACGACCGAGTTGACCACGACACAGATGCTGGCGGCGCGGCTGCCGGTGGCGGCACGCCCGCTGCTGGTGAGCGAGAGCGGGATCGCGAGCGCCGCAGATGCCGCGCTGGTGCATAGTTGGGGGGCCGACGCGATTCTGGTCGGTGAGGCGCTGGTGACGGCTGAAGATATCGGCGCACGGGTACGTGCGCTCACAGGAGAAAGACCATGACCGATTGTACAACCTGCGGTTCGCCGCTCGAAGCCGGAGCACGCTTTTGTAACCGCTGTGGTGTGGCGGTGGTACCTGCCGTCCTGGCCCCGACGATGGAGCAGCCGCGTGTGACCTCGCCACTCGATGCGCAGCCGATCGCGGCGGTGCAGCCCATGCCAGCGCCGGTGTACGAGATGCCGGTGACGATACCAAACGCAAATACGGCAGTGATCAGCCTGGTTTGCGGTATCCTGGCGTGGACCGTGTTTCCGGTGATTTGCTCGATCGCGGCGGTTGTCACCGGGCATATGGCGCGCAACGAAATTCGGAGTTCGGGCGGGCGCCTGGCGGGCGGTGGCATGGCGACGGCCGGGCTGGTGCTGGGGTATATCCAGCTTGCGTTTCTGATCCTCGGGTTGCTGGCGGTGTGTGTGTTTGTTGTGTTCTTTGGCGGGCTGGCGGCGCTTTCGGGGGCGTAAGAGCGGGATTATCCCGCCCGTACAGATCGCGGCAGCAGCAGGATCGGGGCAGGGGCATATGGATAATGCAGCGGCGGGGATCGTGTTTGGGTTACTCTCGGCGCTGACGTGGGGTGCAGGCGATTTCAGTGGTGGCGTAGCGACCCGGCGTTCGCGGGCGGTGCTGGTGTTACTGGTGACGGAGATCAGTGGTCTGATCGCATTGCTGCTGGTAGCGGTCGCCCTTAAAGATCCCTGGCCTGATGCACAGGCACTGGCGTGGGGTGCTGCTGCTGGTGTGGCGGGTGCAATCGGGCTCGGGGCGTTGTACAGCGGGCTGGCGCGCGGTGCGGCAGCGCTGGTGGCCCCCGTCTCGGCGGTGGTGGCGGCGGCGCTCCCGGCGCTGGTGACGATCACAACCGACGGGTTGCCAAACGAGCTGCGGCTGCTGGGGTTTGGGCTGGCGCTGCTCGGGGTGTGGCTTGTTTCGCGGCAGCCAGATGCCGCGCAGGGCCGCGCGGGGCTCGGGCTCGGGCTGATCGCAGGCGCCGGTTTCGGGCTGTTTTTTGTGGTGCTGGATCTGGCGCAGGCGGGTGAGAGCGCGGTGTGGCCGATTGTCGCAGCGCGTATCGTCGCCACAGTGCTGGTAGCTACGGTGCTGGTGGCACAACGCGCACCAGTGGGGATCGGCCGCACCGCGCTCGGGATCGCGCTGGTGGCCGGGCTACTCGATGCAGGCGGCAATCTGTTTTTTGCACTGTCGGCGCGCGCCGGGCGGCTCGATGTCGCGGCAGTGCTCTCCTCCTTATACCCCGGCGTGACGGTACTACTAGCACGGGTGCTACAGCGCGCACAGATCGCACCTGTACAGTGGGTGGGATTGGTGGCAGCGCTCGCTGCGATTGGGCTGATTGCTGGATCGTAGGGGGTCGGCGCATCACGATGCGCCGGTACGGGGGCGGCGCGGCGGGTGGGTGTGGCGGGTGCGGGA
>JAYUYF010000767.1:0-14463 GCA_043752605.1 Roseiflexaceae bacterium | reverse complement strand
CACAGAGCGCACAAGGCCGCAGAATTACGCGAAGCCGTAAATCCGCGAAGCGGGAGCGCACAAGCGGACAGGAGGAAGTCTCTTGTTTGCTCATTTGTTTCATTCACTATTGCGCCTAAGTTAGCTTTATGCTAACATTATTGTATGTATGAAATTGTCTTCAGCAAACAGGCAGTGCGAAAACTTCGAAGTCTGCCGGATAATGTTGCCACGACGATTCGTGCAAAACTTGAAATATTTCGTCTTGATCCAAATGCGCCAAACAACAACGTCACTGAGTTGGTGGGGCGTCCGGGATATCGTCTGCGCGTTGACGACTGGCGCGTCATTTACGAGCTGCAAGATGAGAAGCTGATTTTGCTCATTATCAAAGTCGGCTCACGTGGTGAGGTGTACGAATGACCGTGCAAGTTTTAGAGAAGAACGGCAAGCGCGAATGGGCGGTTGTCCCGTATGACGAATACGAACAGATGCTTGCTGCTGTAGAAATGCTTGCAGATATTCGTGCGTACGATGCAGCTCGCGCGGAACTTGCCATCGATGGAGAATTCGTCCCTGCGCGTGTCGTCGATGCGCTACTGGCCGATGAAAATCCTATTCGGGTCTGGCGTGAGTATCGCGGGCTAACCCAGCAACAACTCGCAGATCTGGCAAATATCAGCAAGCCGTATCTCTCGCAGCTGGAAGCTGCAAAGCGCAATGGGACGACGGATGTGCTCGGCGCACTTGCAAGAGCGCTCGATGTGTTGATCGACGATCTTGTTGTGGCAGAGCGCGACGAATAGATCTCGCAGTGACGGTGATGCGCGAACTGAACATCATCTTGTTCGGGCTTTCGGAAATGGATTGAGGTCTGGACAGATGCGGCGTCTCGTGGCGAGTCAGACCAGCCAGCGCGCGATGACGGCTTGCGATCGCCGCAGCAACTTCGACACGCGTGATCGTGGCAATCAGCAGGCTGTGCCCAGACGTGGGGTGCGCGAGCCCTTGAACCCAGCGCGAGCCGCGTTCTGAGATATACCGTTTGACGAGCGCGCTGGAGTCGACAAAAAATGTGGTCACGTCTTTGGCCCGCGTTGTGCAAGAATGACCTCGCTCAGCGGCGGTCCACCGGTGCGATCGAGCGCCGCCTGAACTTCATCGAGCGTCATGGTTGCCTAGGCGGCGCTGGCGCGCATCGCCTGGCTGGGTTCAGCAAGGCGATTGGCTGCGCGCAGCGCGGCAAATACCCGCTTGCGTTCATCGCTCGCCTGGTGTAGCCGCTCCGCGATCCACTCGCTGACCACGACCTCGGCGGCGCGCTGATTGTTCGCGGCAATGCGCTGCAACTGCGCATACAGTTCGGGAGGCATATCGATCGTGAGTGTCGTCATTTGTGTGCTCCTGTGCCACAATTGGTAGCAGCATGAGATGTGCCCCCGCATTGTAGCCCATCTCAATCTGTGCTGCCCACCCACCACATCAGCGCCCTGCGGTTGTTTATGAACGCTGTCTGCATCGTCCCTCTGAGCGTAGCGAAAGGTTCGCTGGCTGTGCGCTGGATCCTTCGCAGGCTACACCCGCTCAGGATGGCCGGGGCGGTGCATGCGCAGAATGATCGGGGAACCACCCCCTCCGGCCGAAGCATTCCCGGCGGCTCGCAGGCCATCGCCCCCACACCTTGTCACCTTGTCACCTTGTCACGCGATCACCCCAGATTGATCACCAGCAGCCGTGGCTCGGTCATCTCCTCGATCGCATAGCGCACACCCTCGCGCCCGAAACCGCTGTGCTTGACGCCGCCATACGGCATGTGATCCACGCGCCAGGTGGGTACATCATTCGCAATCACTCCGCCCACGTCCAGGGCTGCGAATGCGGCAAAGATCCGCGCCACGTCGCGGGTGAACACGCCAGCTTGCAGGCCAAAATCGCCCGCATTGACCAGATCAAGCGCTTCGGGGAACGTGTCGTACGGCTGTACCGTCACCACCGGCGCAAAGATTTCCTGGCAGTTGACGCGCAGCTCCGCACCTGCGCCGAGCACGACAGTGGGCTGCACCACGCCGCCCACAATCTCGCCGCCCACGATCTCGGCACCAGCGGCGCGTGCTTCAGCGAGCCACGCGGCCACGCGCTCGGCTTCATCGATGCGGATCAGCGCCGAAAGGTCGGTCGCCGGGTCGAGCGGATCACCCACCGTGAGCGCGCGCACTTTGGGGAGAAACAGATCGAGAAATGGCTGGTAGACCTGGCGCTGCACGTAGATTCGCTGCACGCTGATACACGTCTGCCCGGCATACGCAAAGCCGCCCGCAACGCAGCGCGTGGCCGCAAACGCCAGATCGGCGTCGTCGTGGACGATCACGCCCGCATTGCCGCCCAGTTCGAGCGCGACGCGCTTGCGCCCGGCGCGCTGTTTCATGTCCCAGCCCACCAGCGGGCTACCGGTGAAAGTCAGCAGCTTGAAGCGCTCGTCTTCGACCAACGGCGCGGCATCGGCGTTGGTGAGCGGTAGCACGCTCAGCGCCCCACCCGGCCAGCCTGCGTCGAGGATAATCTCGGCCAGTTTGAAGGCGGTCAGCGGCGTCTGTGATGCCGGTTTGAGCACGACCGGGCAGCCGGCGGCGATCGCGGGGGCCAGCTTATGCGCCACCAGGTTGAGCGGGAAATTGAACGGCGTAATCGCCGCGACCGGCCCGAGCGGGAAGCGCCGCACGATCCCTTGCCGCCCCTCGCCTGCCGGAGCTGCATCGAGATGCAGCATCTCGCCGTGGATGCGCGTGGCTTCCTCGGCGGCATAGCCAAACAAAAACGTGCTGCGCTGTACCTCGGTGCGGGCGAGCGTGATCGGCTTGGCCGCCTCACGCGCCAGCGTCTGCGCGATCTCCTCGCCACGCGCGGCGATCCCTGTTGCTATTGCGCGCAGGATCGTGGCGCGCCGGTGCGCGGGCAGCGCACGGGTCTCGGCAAACGCCACCACTGCTGCCACCGTCGCCGCTTCCAGATCTGCGGCGTTGCCACGGCTCACGTGCGCGAGCAGCGTATCGTCGTACGGCGCACGTACTTCGTAGGTTGTGTCGCGCAATTGCCACGCGCCTGCCAGCAACAACGGTTGTCCATCCATCTCAATCTCTCCCCACCGACTCCGGGCCCGCCCGGGTCCTGTATGGGCGCATTGTGATGCGCCCCGCGCCCGTATCACCCCACCAGCACCGCATCGGGCGTCAATTGTGCATCCGCGCGCGACATCGCGCCGAAGCGGCTGTGCGGGTCGGCGAGCAACGCATCGGGCGCACCATCCTCGACGATCCGGCCATCGTCTACCACCAGTACACGATCGGCGCCGCGCGCCAGCGAGAGCCGGTGCGAGACGATCAACGTTGTGCGGCCAGCCATCAGCCGCTCAAGGCCTTCGATGATCAACAGCTCGGATTCAGGTTCGACCGCGCTGGTCGGTTCATCGAGCAGCAGGATCGGCGTCTCGGCGAGCAGTGCGCGCGCCACCGCGATCCGTTGCTTCTGGCCGCCCGAGAGCCGTACGCCGCGCTCGCCCACCAGCGTCTCGTAGCCCTGCGGCAGACCCGCGATGAATGCATGCGCGTTGGCCGCACGCGCAGCCGCCTCAGTCTCGGCTTCGGTTGCATCTGGCCGCCCGTAGCGCAGATTTTCGCGCACCGTCGCGTTGAACAGGTAGGTTTCTTGCTGCACCTGGCCGATCTGTGTGCGCAGGCTGGCGAGCGTCACTGTGCGCAGATCGTGGTCATCGAGCAGCACCGCGCCGACCGTCGGGTCGTACAGCCGTGCCACCAGCCCGAGCAAAGTTGACTTACCCGCACCCGATGGCCCAAGGATCGCGATTCGTTGGCCGGGGCTGATGCTGAGCGAGAGATTGTGCAGCACAGGACGCGCCGGGTCGTAGCCAAACGAGACCGTTTCGAAGCGGATCGCGCCGCGCGCGGGTGCGGGCAGCGGCACAGCATCAGGGGCATCGCGTACGCTGATCGGCGCATCGAGCACTTCGAAGATCCGGCTGCCCGCCGCCGCCGCGTTTTGCACCAGATCGTTGATGCCGACCAGATCATCGACCGGGCCGTAAAAGTAGCGCCCGTAGCCACGATACGCCAGCAGCCCGCCGATCGTAAACTCGCCGCGCAGGATGAAATAGATGCCGCCCGCCAGCATAATCGCGTTACCCAGGCTGCCGATCCAGCGAATAACCGGGAAGACACGGTTGCGCAGCGTGATCGCACTCACCTGATCATCGTAGAGTTGCTCACCGATTGCGCCAACCGTCGCGCGCTCGCGCTGCTCCTGCGCGAACGACTGGATGACGCGGATGCCACCGAGGTTGTCGGCAAGCCGCGCGGTCAGATCGCCAAGCCGGGTGCGCGCTGCACGATAAATCGGGCGCACCCGCTTGTTGTAGCGCAGCAACAGCGCGCCGACCAGCAGCATCGGCATGATCGTCATCACGCCCAGCGCGGGCTGGAGCGCGATAAAGATAGCTGCCACACCAATCAGGCGTAGCGCGTTGCCGATCACCGAGTCGGTGCCATTGACCAGCACGTTCTGTACGACATCGACATCCGCCGCCAGCCGCGCCAGCAGATCGCCACTGCGCCGGGTGGCGAAGTAGCTCGCCGATTGTGCCTGCAACCGTTCGTAAAGCTGGAGCCGCAGATCGAGTGCCAATCGCTGACCGGCGCGTTCGAGCAAGACGCCACGGATTGCCGAGAAGAGTTGGCTTGCGGCGAGCACACCCAGGAGAATTGCGATCTGCCCGCCGATAAATGCCCAGTCACCAGTGACCAGCCCCTCGTCAACGACGCGCTGCCAGATCAGCGGTGGATACAGCTCGGCAGCCACCGCCAGCACCAGGCACAGCATACCCAGACCGATCGTGCGGCGATACGGTAACACCAGACCATACAATCGCCGCAGCGTCGGCTGGCCGTCTGCGTGGTTCACGACCGGAAGAAGTCGATCACGTTGCCGCGGTCTTCCTCATTAGGCATAATCTCGAGAAACGTAATCCGGTGCCAGGGGAAGATTACGCTCTGAACGCCCGGAGCCAGATACGATACGTCTTTGCCATCGCGTTTACGCACGTGGCTCACTTTCAAAAAAACATCCGTCGGTAGTGGCTCCTGGTCGATTTCTGCCAGTACCGGCTCTTCGCCCATCACGTGCAGAATAACGGTGCGTGCCATCGTGTATTGCTCCTTACGGGTACCATACAAACGCGGGGGTGTCAGGTGCCGACGCGGATAACCAGGCTTGCAAAGCGCAGTTCATCGCCAATGTGCAGCGGTGTTGGGATGTTTGCGGCAAGACGCGTGCCGTTGACGAAGGTGCCATTGGCGCTGCCAAGATCCTCGACGAGCGCGATGCCGGCGCGTGCGGTGAGAGTCGCATGCCGCCGCGAGACTCCCGCATCGTAGCCGCCAAATGGCGCCAGATCAAGGTCGGGCACGATACCCTTTTCACGATCGGTGCGGCCGACAAGCGCGGCAGATCGCAGATCGAGTGTAAAGCTCTCCCCCGTGCTAAACCGCAGCAGCAACGTTGGCGATTGTGGGTCGAGCGGCCGCGTCCCTACCGTCGGCTTGGCGGGCGCAGCTGAGATGTGCGGCTGCTGTATATCCAGCGGCGCAGTGCCAAGCAGGCTGGCACCACATTCGCCACAAAAGACCGAGCCATTCATTTGCGATGCGTGGCAGTGGGCGCAGATAATCATCGTCCGGTCTCCCGTTGTGCGGCCTCGCTGCTGATCAGACCGCGCGTGCCAAATTTAATCCGCTTGCGCGCTTCATCGCCCACGCTGCCGCTCTGCAAAAGCCGCGTCGCCTCGCGTTCGACTTCGCGTGCCAGCTCGGTCTGACCAGCGTTAAACAACCGCGTGCCCGCCATCTTGAGCTGCGCACCGGCCGCATCGAGCCGCCCGGCATCGACGTTGCGCCAGGCGCTGGCCTGCAAGCGGTAGGCGGTCAGCCGTTCGAGCCAGTTGCGAATCGTATGATCGATTTGCGCGGTGTCCTGATCAGCGCTCACCACCGGCATATGCAGCGTATCCTCGCGTTGTTGATCACGCAGATCGGCACCCGGCACATCGTACCGCAAAATCGTGCGTATCAGCGGGTGATCACCGATCGGCAGCGGCGGCACCACCAATTCGACGATCAGCGTCTGTGGTTCGGCGGCGGGCCAGTCGCCGAGCGCCGCAACCCAGCGTCGTTCGCCGTCCTCAACGACCGGTACGCTCGCCAGATGCGGCCGCACCCGATCGACCGAGCGCACCAGACAATCCGGCCGGGTCTCGATCCGGATCTCGACTTTGCGCACCGCCAGTGTATGCATACGATGTACTTCTTCTGAGAAGACCTGTGTCACCTGTGGGGCGCTGGTGATAAACGTCGCGCGGCTATTATCGCCTGCGGCCAGCGTCTCGAGCAGATCTTCGTTCCACTCGGTTCCGATGCCGAGCGCGGTGATACCCACACCGCGTGATTGCGCGAGCCGGGCGATCTCGACACAGCGGCCCTCGTCGCCATACGTTCGCCCGTCGGTCAGCAGCAGAATACGGTGGACAGCACGCGTCAGCAGCGGGCGGCGGATCTCCTGGAGCGCCAGTGCAAGACTATTGGCCATCTCGGTGCCACCGGCGGCCTCAATCGCGTTGACCGCCCGCCGCTGCGCGGCGCGATCGCCGATCCGTTGCGCGGGTACAGCCACCTCGGCGCGGTCGTTAAACGTCACCAGCGCAAAATAATCGGCCGGGTCAAGCTGATCGATCAGCCGGATCGCTGCCTCTTTGACGCGTGCGAGTCGTTCGCCCTTCATCGATGAGCTACGGTCGATCACCAGGCAGAGATTGACCGGCTGACGGGCCGCCTGCGCCGGTGGCGCATCCGCCAGCATATCGTAGGCGAGGTACAGGAGCTGCGGTTCATTGCTGAGCGCAAGCGACGGGCGTATTAGCGTCCGTGTCAGTGATATCCCACTGTTCACGGTTGTGCATTCTGGCTAGGCGCGGGGAGCACAACCACAATCACACTGATATTATCGCTGCCACCATCGTCATTCGCGTGGCCGATCAGTGCGGTGCACGCCGCCGCCGGGTCATTGTGCGCGCGTACCGTGGCTGCGATCGTCGCATCATCGACGTGATCCCACAGCCCGTCGGTCACGAGGACGAGATGTGTCGCCTCGCCAGTTCGCTCGCTGATCACATCGACCTCGACCTCGGGCAGTTGCCCGACCGTCCGGTACAGCTGCGAGCGCAGCGGATGCTCGCGCGCCTGGGCCGCGCTGATCTGGCCAAGCGTCACCAGCCGACCGACCGCCGAGTGATCGCTGGTGAGCTGGCGAATCCCCGCCGGGTCGATCAGATAGGCGCGCGTATCGCCGATGTGGCCGATCGTCAGCGAGCGGCCCACCAGCAACGCCGCCGTGCAGGTCGTGCCCATATTCGAGCGGTTGAGGCGGCCGGCATCGTGTACCGCACGATTTGCCGCGATCAGTGCGGTCTCGATCGCCTCACGGGCGCTCGCGTCGCCCGCACCATCGAGCGTCGGTAGCAGCACATCGCTCGCGATACTACGCACCACGGCTGCGATCGCCAGGCGGCTCGCCACCTCGCCGCCTTCGTGGCCACCCATGCCATCGGCCACCACAAACAGCCCGACGAGCATATCATCTTCTTCGCGTGGCAGCGTGGTCAGCATCGCATACAGCTGGTCTTCGTTGTTCGCGCGGACGCGGCCAATATCGCGCCGTGCACCAAAACCCACCGGCGCGCGCACTGGCTCCGCAAGCGCGAGCGGCTGTGTACCACGCTCTGGTGTCGGCGGTAGCTCACGAGTCACTCGTTTGAGCGGTATGTCGCTATTCATCGTGATCCTCGTGCGCGTGCCCGCTCAGGCGCGCAGCGCATACAGATGCTGATCCATGGAGCCGATATACACGACGCCCTCGACGATCGTCGGCGATGATACCACCGGCCCGCCGGTCGCGTAGCGCCAGCTCAGGCTGCCGTCGGTCGTGTCGATTGCATACACAAAGCCATCGGCCGCGCCAACATACACGCGCCCGCCCTCAACACGCGGCGATGAGGTGATCTGGCTGCCGGTCTCGTACTTCCAGGCGACTTTGCCATTCTTGGTCTCGACCGCATACAGGTTGCCATCGACCCCGCCGACATACGCCCGGCTGCCCACGACGTATGCGGTTGAATTGACATAATGCGTAGTGCGTAACTTCCAGACTGGGAAGCCACCATCGGCATCAAGACCGTAGAACGTATTATCCATCGAGCCCACCAGTACCAGGCCATCGGCATAGGTTGGTGAAGCGATCACCGGCTGTTGTGTGCGTTGTTTCCAGCGCAGACCACCGTTTTTGATCGCCAGCGAGTAGACATAGCCATCGCCACCGCCAAAAAACACCGATCCCTCGGCGATCGTCGGCGAAGAGCGAATCGGCATCCAGGTACGATACGACCAGATCTGGCTGCCGCGGCTGCCGTCGAGCGCATACAGATGCTGGTCATCCGAGCCTACGATCACGACCCGCTCTTCGACGCGCGGCGAGGATCGCACCGGTTTGCCCGTGCGGAAGACCCAGCGTTGCGAGCCGCGCCGCAGATCGAGCGCGTAGACGCCACCGTCTTCTGAACCGAAGATCACCGTATCGTTGCAGATCGCAGGTGATGATGAGATACCACCTTCGGTGGCATATTTCCAGCGAAATTCACCGCGCCCGGCATCCACTGCATACAGATTTGTATCATAGCAGCCGACAAACACCAGGCCACTGGCAACACACGGCGATGAACGCACTTCGTCTTCGCACTTAAACTTCCAGACCAGTTCGGTCGTCGTGTTCGGCTGTACGCGCGGCGCAGCGGGCGCGCCCGGCGCTACGGAAGCGCCGACCGGAGTGCCGCCGAGGACGCTGGTGGCCTGCAATGCCGCGCGCACGTCGCTGGCGGTCTGCCAGCGGTTGTTTGGATCGTATTCGAGCGCACGATTGACAACCTGCACCAGATCGCCAGCCAGTTCAGGATTGAGTTTTGCCAGCGGCCGCTCGTGGAACGTGAACGGCGTCTCGAGCCGTGGGTCGCTGGCGGTCAGCAAATGATGTAGCGTCGCGCCCATCGCATAAATATCGCCGCGCGGCTCGGCCACGCCGCGGTACTGCTCGGGCGGCGAGTAACCCTCGGTGCCGATCACCGTCCCTTTTTTGTCCGCGCGCGTCAGGTTGCGCGCAATACCAAAGTCGATCAGCACGATCCGGTCATCGGGCGTGACCATGATATTTGACGGCTTGAGATCGCGGAAGACGATCGCCTCAGGCTGGCGCGAATGGAGGTAGGTTAGCACGTCGCAGAGTTGCACCGCCCAGCGTGCCACCCGCGCCTGATCGACCGGGCCGCCGAGCCGATCGAGTTCGACTTCGAGATCGTGGCCGGGCACCAGTTCGAGGATCAGATAGACGCGCCCGTTCTCTTCAAAAAAATCGTAGACGCGCGGGATGCCGGGGTGCTGCAGCGTCGCGAGCAAGCCGGCCTCGCGTTCAAAATTGCTCAGATTGAGCTGGCGCATGTCACCATCGGTCACGATCTGGTACATTTCTTTGATCGCGCAGGCCCGGTAGACATCTTTAAAACGCAGATCGCGCCCACGATAGACTACACTCATGCCACCAATGCCGAGCGTGCCCTCGATCAGATAGCGATCTTGCAGCGTCACCCCTGGCTGCATCACGGGCGTCGATGTAGCTGCGCTGCCATTGCCCGGTATCGCCGTGCCCTTCGGGTCGTGCGCAGCCGCACCAGGTAGCGACGCGGCTCCGATGCCTTTTGTCGTTCCTGGCTTCTTGATCAGGGCCATGCATCCCTCCGGCGCCCACACATTACTGTGCATAAGGTCGATCTTTCGAGTATTATAGAGCCTCAGAGCAGGTGTGGCAATATGGTCAAGAAACAATGCGACGAACACTGATTACTGGCGCGACGGGCCCGGTCGGTAGTGCGCTGGTGGCGCGGCTGCTTCACGATGCGCGCGATGAGATCCATATCTTTCGCCGTTGGCGTAGCGATATGCGCCCGCTGGCAGCCTACGCCGATCGGCTGACGATCCACGAGGGTGATATTGAGGATCCTTTTGCGGTAGCATCGGCTGTGCGCGCGGCACAACCGGAGTTTGTCTTTCACCTGGCGGCGCAAAGTTACCCGGCTGCATCGTGGAATGCGCCGATTTATACGATGCGCGCCAATAGCGAGGGGACGATCAACCTGCTCGAAGCGGTGCGCGCGCACGCGCCGAACGCACGCGTCCATATCGCCGGATCAAGCGCGCAGTACGGTGTAGTCTCGCACGCGCACGTGCCGATCCGTGAGGATCATCCGCAGCGGCCGGGCTCACCCTACGGTGTGAGCAAGGTCGCGCAGGAATTGCTCGGGTTGCAGTACCACGACAGTTACGGGTTGCAGGTGATCGTCACGCGTTCGTTTAATCACGTCGGCGCGCATCAGGGCGATCGCTGTTCGATCCAGACCTTTTGTCGCCAGCTGGCGCTGATCGAGGCGGGGCAGCAAGCGCCGGTCATGCTGGTGGGTAATCTCGAACCACGACGCGATTTTTCGCACGTAGATGATGCCGCGCGCGCGCTCGTGCTGCTACTCGAACGCGGCCGCGCTGGTACGGTCTACAACCTGTGTTCCGGACGCGCCGAGCGGATCGGCGATATCGTCGATCAGGTCATCGCGCGCGGGCGGGTTGCGGTGGTGGTGAAAATCGATCCGGCGCGCATCCGGCCGGTCGATGAGCCAATTCTGCAGGGTGATAACACACGGCTGCGCACCGATACTGGCTGGGAGCCGCAGATTACGATAGGTCAAATCATCGACGAATTGTTGGCATTCTGGCGCGCCAGAACTCAATAGTAGTACAAGACGCAACATGTCGCGTCTCTGGCTCTGCGACCTACCAGGAAAGGATCATCAACAATGGATGACCAGGAGACCGACCACGACATCCGGCCAGCAGGCACGACAAATCGGCTTTCTCCTGCGGAGCGCGAGAGTCCGGTCAACCCGAACTGGCGCGGTGATCGTGGCTCCAGCCGCGCGCGGCGTGCCCGTGGTAGCGCCGGGACGCCTGGCAACGCTGCACCCGGCACTGCCAGGCGCGAGCCGCGTACTGTGTCGCCGGTCGAGGATTTCGTCTACTGGCTCCAGTTTGGTGGCTGGAAGCTGATTGCTGGTGTCGCGGTGCTCCTGGCACTCGTAGCAGCAGTCTTCATCATCAGCCAGCCGGTGGATGTTCAACCGTTGCCAGGAGCTGCACAGACGGCACCAACGCTCGCGCCAATCCGGCTCACGCCAACACAGCCGACCATCACCCCCGGTAGCAGCGCGGTGGTCGAACCGGCGGTACCATTGAGCCCGGATGCACCCCAGATCGGCATGCGGATGCGTATCGTCAATACCGGTAGCGAAGGACTCTTTTTACGACCTGAAGCAAACACGGCGCAGCCACCGATTAAGACAATCGCGAATGACGCAGTGGTGACGATCACCGGCCCCGAAGTGATCGGCGATCGTGTCTGGGTGCGTATCCGCGATGAGACGGGTGCCGAAGGGTTTGTGGCCGCCGAGTTTTTACAGCGCGAGCCGTGACTTCAGCTGCCAAAACTCCAACATAAGACAACAATGATCAGGCTCATCTGCGTGCCGCGCATGCCATCGATCTGCACGGCACGCCAGTATTCCTCACGCCCGAGCCACCACCACGCGCGCTGGAGCGAGCGGAAAAACGCACGACGCGACGGAACCGCGACGTGCGCTAGCCGAAACAATCTGCGGGTATGAATGGTGAGTACGGTTCCCCACAGAGCGGTGAGGAGCAGTTGAATAAACAGAGCAAACATCGATAGCCTCCACGGGTGCGCGTGTCGATTTTGTCTTGATATAGCACGCTACGTACCAACATATGCACAAATCACATCATTTAAGACAATTTAGCAGGCGGATGATGCTTGTCTTGCTGCTGCCGCTCGCCCTCGGTATCGCACCTGTAGACGATGTCGCACGGCTTGTCGCTGCGCGTCCACCGGCGCGCGATCAGGCGGCGCTCGCGCGTGCCTTCAATCGCGTGCGTACTCAATTGCCCGCCGCCACGCCCGCCACCCGCATCGGTGATACCGAACAATTGTGGGTAGCCGATATCGTCGCCGCGCGTCAGGTGCCGGTCATTGCCGAGCTGCGCTACGCTGATGCCAACATTCGTATGCTGTTCGATACCTCCGCACGCATCAATCAACAGACGATTGATAGTGCTGCGGCACGTATCTCGGCGACACTTCTGCCAGCATTGCGTGTACGCCTCGATGCGCCGCGCGACCCGCGCCCGATCACGATTTTGCATACACGATTGCGCGGAGCAGCCGGCTATTTCACCCCCGAGAATTTACTCTCGCAGGCGGTCAACCCGTTTAGCAACGAACGGCTGATGATTGTGATGACCCTCAATGATCTCACGCTCGGTTCGCAGGCGTACGATGCGACGATTGTGCACGAACTAACACATTTGATTGATAGCGTGCGCGGTGGTCATAATGGCTCGTGGATCGCCGAAGGTCTGGCGGTATACAGCGAAGATGAACAGGGAATCGGCGGCAATGGATTTGCGCGGGCGTACTTAACCAACGCCGATCTGCAGTTGACGAGTTGGAGCCTCGAGTCAGGTCGTTCGACGCGTCACTACGGTGCGGCGCAACTCTTCATGCGCTATGTCGCCGAGCAGTATGGTACTGCGCCGCTGCGCGCGCTGCTGGCGGTCGATGGTAACGATGCTGAACGGGTACTGGTGCGCGCCGCACAGCAGCGTCACCCTGATATCGCGAGCTTTGCCGATTTGTACGCCGACTGGGCGGTAGCCAATGTGTATGAAGGTGCAGCGGCACGCTTTCGTTATGCCCTACGCCCCGAACGTGCGCGGAGTGTAGCAGTGACCGCCGGCCAGAGCGCTGGAATCGTGCCGCAGTTTGGCGCGCAGTATCTCGCGTTGAACGGGCCACTCACGCTCACCTTCCGTGGTGCGCAGGAAGTCTCGCTCACGGGTGCGCCGCCGCCGGGCGGCCAGTGGGCGTGGTGGAGCCAGCGTGGTGATGAACGTGCCACCACGCTCACCCGCACGCTCGATCTGCGCCGCGTCGCGCGTGCCACACTCACGATGCGCGTCTGGCACGCGCTCGAACGCGATTACGATTACGCCTTTGTGAGTGCTTCAAGCGACGGCGGGCGCTCGTGGCGCACGCTGGCTGGCGCGACGACCGTCACCACGAGTCCCCAGGGTACCAATTATGGTGATGCGTTCACCGGTCTCTCGGGGGCACAGGGTAGCCTCAGCGCGCCGGGCATCGCACGCTGGCTCGATGAACGCTTCGACCTGACACCCTACGCTGGCCGTCAGGTACAACTGCGCTTCTGGGTCGCGACGGATGCATCGGTGAACGGGCCAGGCGTGCTGATCGATGATCTTGCGGTGCCCGAAATCGGCTGGCGCGACGATGTCGAGCGGGGTGATGCAGGCTGGCAGGCGGCGGGCTTTGTCCGCGCAGGCGCGACGCTGCCGCAGCGCTGGATCCTCCGGCTGGTGCGCCCCGACCGTATCGAACGGATTGTGGTGGATGCCGCTGGTCTGGCCAAGCTGCGGCTCGCGGCCGGCGAACGCGCCACGCTGCTGATCGCTGGCGCAACCCCGCTTACCACCGAGCCAGCGCGCTACGCAATCACAACTGAACCATGACTACATGATCGATCACGATCCTGTACGGCCGAAGCGCAGCTCGGCTTTATCCTGCAAGGAGGCTCAATCGTATGACATCCCAACTCCGTATGCTGATTTTTGGGGCACATCCCGATGACTGTGAATTCACCGCTGGCGGAACTGCCGCACGCTACACAGCGCTCGGGCACCGGGTGCTGCTGGTCTCGGTGACCAACGGCGATGCCGGGCATCACGAGCAAGCCGGTGCGATACTCGCGCGGCGGCGGCGCACCGAGGCGGCGGCGGCGGCAGCGGTGATCGGGGCCGAGTCGCTGCTGCTCGACAACCACGACGGCGAGCTCTTGCCCACACTCGAAGCACGCCGCGCGATCATTGGTGTGATCCGCGAATATCGCCCCGATCTGATTATCTCGCCGCGTCCAAATGATTACCACCCCGATCATCGCTATACTGCCCAATTAGTGCAAGATGCCGCGTATATGATTACTGTACCAAATATTGTCACAGCATATCGTCATCTGGAACTCAATCCGGTAATTATGTATTGTTCAGACACATTCCAGAAGCCCGTACCGTTTGCCGCCGACGTTGTTGTACCAATCGATACCGTTGCGGAACACAAAGTCGATATGCTGCACGCGCATACGTCGCAAATCTACGAATGGCTGCCCTACAACGGTGGCTATCT
>JAYUYF010000766.1:0-14500 GCA_043752605.1 Roseiflexaceae bacterium | reverse complement strand
CGCACGCGCAACGACGCCGATCTGCCCCGGGATCGCGCTCCCGCTCTTGCGCCCGCCCTATACCGCCGAGGAGACCCACGGCGCGACGGGCCTGGGCTACGCGGTGCTGCCACCACCGACGATCGCACCCGCCAGTGAGCACGCCGTCGATATGATCATCCGCGAGATTATGGCCGCTCCCGGCGAGGTGACACTCGTGGCCGTCGCGCCGCTCACCAACATCGCCGCTGCGCTGCGTCGCGAGCCGCTGATCGCCCAGGCGGTGCGCGAGACGATCATCATGGGCGGCGCGCTGCGCGTCGATGGCAACACCACCTCGCTCGCCGAATTCAATTTTTATGTCGATCCGCACGCGGCCGAGATCGTGCTCCAGAGCGGCATGCCGATCACACTGGTGCCGTGGGATATCACGCGCGATGTGCTGTTGCGCCAGGCGCACGTCGATCGCTTACTGCAGCGCGATGGCCCGCTCGCACGCTTTGTGGCTGAGGCAACACGTTTCTATATGCAGTTTCATCTCGATGCGTTTGGCTACGCCGGCTGCTCAATCAACGACCCCGTGGCGCTCGCACTGGTGTACATGCCCGAATTGGCGATCACGACGCCCATGCATATTGCGATCGAACATAGCTCGGAGTTGACGATGGGCAAGAGCGTGATCGCCTACGTCGGCCAGGATATTCGTGCGCCGATGCCCGACGACATCCCTGGCTTTGATACACATGCCCAGCCGCCCGCCTGGCGTAAGGCATTTCGGCCGCTGCCCAACACGCGTGTCGTCACCGAATTCGATGGGGAGCGGTTCCTGCATCATTTTGTCGAACGGATGGAGATGCTCCACGACCGCCTCACAGCGGTTGGGCAGTCTGCGGCGGGGTCGTGATAGGTATTGACAGCTATTTTGCACCTGTGTGCAATGCCTCCTGATGCGAGATCGCGTATAACAGTATCAATGATTGTGAAAACAAGGACTAGTGGTAATGGGCAAGGGCAATTCTCGTCTCAGCGGCTTCTATCAGCTCGATCCGCTCGAACGACTGACGGCGGTCAAAGCCTTCGATGGCCTCAACGACGAGGATCTACGTCAGCTTCGTGGCGGCAATGGCGCGCTGACGATCGAACGCGCGGACAAGATGATCGAGAATGTGATCGGCACGTTTAATCTGCCGCTCGGCATTGCGACCAACTTTTTGATCAACGAACGCGATGTGCTGGTGCCAATGGTCGTCGAAGAACCGTCGATTGTGGCCGGTGCCAGTTTTGCGGCAAAGCTAATACGCGCAGGTGGTGGATTTCGTACCAGTTCGACACCACCGCTGATGATCGGTCAGATCCAACTCGTCGATGTACCCGATCCCGCAGCCGCCACCCGCGCGGTTCTCGCCGAGCGCGACGCGATCCTCGAGCTGGCCAATCGCCAGAGCCGCAGCATCGTCGCACGTGGCGGTGGCGCGCTTGATCTCGAAGTGCAGCACTTCGCCAGCAGCCCGATGGGCCCGATGCTGGTCGTGCACCTGATCGTCGATTGCCGCGATGCCATGGGTGCCAATGCCGTCAATACCATGGCCGAGGCCGTTGCGCCGCTGCTCGCCCATGTGAGCGGTGGCCGCGCATACCTGCGCATCCTGTCGAATCTGACCGACCGCCGCCGCAGCCAGGCGCGCGTGGTGGTGCCTGCCGCCGAACTGGCGCGCGATGGTATCGCGGGCGCGGAAGTCGTCGAAGGCATTCTGTGGGCTTACGCCTTCGCGGCGGTCGATCCATACCGCGCGGCGACACATAATAAAGGCATTCTCAACGGGATCGACCCGGTGGTGATCGCAACCGGCAACGACTGGCGCGCCGTCGAGGCCGGGGCACATGCCTACGCTGCACGTGACGGGCGTTATACCTCGCTCTCGCACTGGGAACGCGACGCGAACGGCGATCTGGTGGGCACGCTCGATATGCCGCTGGCGGTTGGCATCGTCGGCGGCGCAACACGCGTCCACCCCGGCGCACAGGCCGCGCTCAAGCTGCTGAATGTCCAGCACGCGCACGAGCTCGCCGAGATTTGCGTCTGCGCCGGGCTCGCGAGCAACCTGGCCGCGATGCGCGCGCTGGCCACCGAAGGCATCCAGAAGGGCCACATGGGGCTGCACGCGCGCCAGATTGCACTCGCCGCCGGAGCCCACGGCACCGATGTCGATGCGATCGCCGCACAGATGATCGCCGAACGCGCGATCAAGCCCGCCCGCGCCGCCGAACTCGTGCAGGCCATGCATCCCATCGCGTCGGGAACGTAGGACGCAGCATGCGGCGTTCGCCACACCCGATGCATCCGCCCACGTCCGCCCGCGCAGAGACGCCGCAGGCCGCAGCCGCCCACGTAGGAACGCCGCAGGCCGCAGCCGCCCACGTCCGCCCGCGTAGGGACGCAGCATGCTGCGTCCGCTAGGAACCCGCAATGATGAAACCCAACCAACCCGTCGGCATCACCGGCTACGGTGCCTATATCCCGCGCACCCGCATCGCCGCCACCGAGATCGCGCGCATGTGGCAGGATCCGGGCGGCGTGCCGGTCACGGCCAAGAGCGTACCAAACGATGACGAAGATACAATCACGATGTCGATAGAGGCTGCACGCTACGCGCTCGCGCGTGCCGGCGTGGCAGGCAGTGATCTGTCCGCTGTCTGGATCGGCAGCGAGAGTCACCCGTATGCCGTCAAGCCGTCGGGCACGATCGTGGCCGAGGCGCTGGGCGCGACGCCGTACGTCAGCGCGGCTGACTGGGAGTTCGCCTGCAAGGCCGGATCGGAAGCGCTGACGGCCGGCATGGCGATGGTCGGCAGCGGCATGGCGGCGCATATCCTGGCGATCGGCGCGGATACCGCACAGGGCCGCCCGGGCGATGCTCTGGAGTACACCGCCGCCGCCGGTGCCGCCGCGCTGCTCGTCGGCCGCGCCGAGGATGCGCTGGCCACGATCGACGCGACGATCTCGTATGTCGATGATACGCCCGATTTCTTCCGCCGCGCCGACCGGCCGTACCCGGTGCACGGCAACCGCTTCACCGGCGACCCGGCCTACTTCCACCAGACGCGCGGTGCGGCCGAGAAACTGCTGGCCGACAGCGGCGCACAGCCGGGTGACTTCACGTATGCGGTGTTCCACCAGCCCAACGCGCGTTTCCCGCAGGCGGTCGCCAGGCGGCTCGGCTTTAGCAACGCGCAGATCGCGCCCGGCCTGCTTTCGCCGCAGATCGGCAACGCCTACTCGGCCGCCGCACTGCTCGGATTGTGCGCCACACTCGATATCGCGCAGCCCGGCGACACGATTTTCGTCACGACCTATGGCTCGGGCGCAGGGTCGGATGCCTACACGCTGCGCGTGACCGACGCAATCCTGGCGCGGCGCAACCGCGCACCGCTCACGCAGGTATTCCTTGCGCGCCAGACTTACATTGATTATGCCGAATATGCACGCCGCCGCGGCAAACTATTGCTCGGGTAGCGGGAGAACGATATGCGTGATGTGATGATTATCGGCACAGGCGCGACACCCGTGGCCGAACACTGGGAGCGGAGCCCCGCCGCGCTGATCCGCGCGGCGTTCCGCGCTGCACTGGGCAACCACGACCCACAACAGATCGGCGCGATCTACGCCGCCAACGCGCTCGGCAACGCGCTGGGGGTGCAGGCGCAGGCCGGAGCCGCCGTCGCTGCAGCCGTGGGGCTGGTCGGTATCGAAGCGATCAGCATCGACGCGGCCGGTGCCTCGGGCGCGGCTGCCCTGCGCCAGGCGTACCTGGCCGTCGCCAGTGGCACGCACGATGTCGTCGCAGTGGTCGCCTTCGAGAAGGTCAGCGACCTGCTCGATGACCGTCGCGAAGCGGCGCTGGCACTGGCGGGCGACCCCGACTGGGAGGCCATCCACGGCACCACGCTCACGTCGCAGTGGGCGATGCTCATGCGGCGCTACATGCACGAGCACGGCTACCAGGCGGGCGACTTTGCCCCCTTCCCGGTGAACGCCCACGCCAACGGCGCGCACAACCCGCTGGCGCTGTACCGCTTCGCGACCACCGCAGACAAAGTGCGCGCGGCGACACCCGTGGCCGACCCGCTCGGGCTGCTCGATAGCGCCACCCTTGCCGATGGCGCGGCCGTGGTCATCATCGCTGCCACCGGCACCGCGCACGAAATGGGGCACCTGGGCGTGCAAATCGTGGCCTCCGCACTGGCCACCGACACCCCGGCGCTGCATAGCCGCCGCGACCCGCTGCACCTTGGTGCCGCCGCGCGCAGCTGCGCAGCGGTGATCGCGCAGGCTGGCATCACGCACGCGGATCTCGACCTGTTCGAGTTCACCGACCCGCACGGCATCGCGGCCACGCTGGCGCTCGAATCGTGTGGTTTTTATGACCTCGGCACCGCACCACGTCACGCGGCAGATGGCGCGATCGCGCCGGGTGGCACTACGCCGCTCGCCACGGGTGGCGGCTACAAGGCGCGCGGCGATGTGGGCGGCGCCAGCGGGTTGTATCAGGTGATCGAAATTGTGCGCCAGCTACGCGGCGAAGCCGGTGCCGCCCAGGTACCCGGCGCGCGCATCGGCCTCGCACAGAGCCTCGGCGGCCTTGGCGGTACCGCAGTGAGCCACGTGCTGCGCATCTCGTAGCTCCGCAGCACGCTGCGGAGACGATGGGGGAACAATGGCGACGACGCGGGCGCAGCATCACGGCGGCGCGGTGCGATCATCCGGCGGCGGCGCGATCATCCGTACGGCCGAAGCATTTCGACGCGTGATGGCCATGACGCATCGAAATGCTTCGGCCCTTATTGAAGGATACAACCCATGGATCTTGCACGACACTGGCGCGCGCGCGCCGCACGCTACCGGCTCGAAGGCCAGCGCCACAACGATGGCACCGTGCGCTTCCCACCCGAAGACGACGGCGATACCGCCTGGCAACCGTATCAGCTCAGCGGTCAGGCCACGCTCTACAGCTTTAGCGTCGTGCGCCAGCCGCCCAGCGGCTTCGCCAACCAGCCGCCGTATATGCTCGCGCTGGTACGCCTCGCCGAAGGGCCAATGATCACCGCGCAGCTCACCGATTGCGAGCCCGAGACATTGGTGATCGACCAACCGCTCGAGATGGTCACTCGCCGCCTGCGCGACCTTGGGCCAGACGGCATCATCATCTACAGCTATAAATTTCGGCCGCTGCTCGCGGGGTAGACCAGAAACGAAAATTGCATTCTGAATTTCGCACTATCGTCGTCCACAATTATCCTGGGCTCGATGATGCATCTCATATATCCGCTCAGCAGTGAGAACACTATCCATGCAACTTCCAATCGCGCCGTTTGCACTGGAGCGCTTCTTTGCGCGCCACGAGTTTACCGCCCGCTATCTCCTGTGCAGCAGCGACATGGAGAGCCGTACGATGCGCGAGGTGCTCGCGCTCGCCGATGATGAGACGCGTGCGCTGTGGGACGATTTGACGCTTGGCTACACCGAACCGGCCGGACATCCGCTGCTGTGTGCCCAGATCGCAGCACAGGTGCCGGGTGCAACCGCCGATGATGTGCTGACCTTCACAGGTGCGGAGGAGGCAATCTTTGCCACCCTTCAAGCCGTAGTCGGTGCGGGCGATCACGCAGTTGTCGTCTGGCCAGCGTATCAATCGCTCGCGAGCGTCGTCGAGGCCACCGGTGCCGCGATTACGCGGGTGGTGTTGCGGCAAGAGACTGGTTGGGCGCTGGATCTTGACGAGGTGCGCGCCGCAATCCAGCCAAATACGCGGCTGATCGTCGTCAACTTTCCGCACAATCCAACTGGCGCGACAGTCGATGCCGCAACCTACTGCGCACTCAGCGCGCTGGCCGAACAGAGCGATGCGATTCTGTTTGCCGATGAAGTATACCGTATGCTGGAACACGACCCGGTCGATCGGCTACCACCCGCCGCCAGCCTTTCGTCGCGCGCTGTGAGCCTCGGGGTCATGTCAAAAGCCTACGGGCTGGCGGGATTGCGTGTCGGCTGGATTGTGGTGCGCGATGCCACACTGCGCGCGCGCGTTGCTGCCCACAAGGATTACCTGTCGATCTGTGGTTCGGCACCAAGCGAGATTCTGGCACTGATCGCACTGCGTGCCGAAGCCACGCTGCTCACGCGCAACCACCAGATACTCGCCGACAATCTGGCGCTGCTCGACACCTTTTTCGTACGCAACAGCGAGCGGATTAACTGGGTGCGGCCACACGCGGGCAGCGTCGGGTTTCCTGCACTCCAGATCGGGCGTGGTACAACTGCAATCGCCGATGAACTCGTCGCGACGACGGGCGTGCTGATCGCCCCCGGCCCGCTGTTTGGTGCCACAGACGATTACTTCCGGCTTGGTTTTGGGCGGCGCAATCTCCCAGACGCGCTTGAGCGGTTTGAGGACTGGTTGCGCAAACAGTAGCAGCGGGACAAAAACGAGGAGCTCTCTCGATGACAGGGTCCACGCTCGAAACCGCCCAACCCGAGCCTGCGGCGTTTGGCGCGCAACGCCTGCGCGGCGGCGTTGCGTATCTGGCCACGGTTCGCGCCGATGGTGCTCCGCGCCTGCACCCGGTGACGCCGATCATCGGCGCAGGGCGGCTGTGGCTGTTCATGGAACCGAGCTCGCCAAAAGGTGATGATCTGCACCGCAGCGGCCGCTACGCGCTGCACTGCCTCGCCACCGATGATCCAGCGCTGCGGGCGCTCGCCGTCGCCAGTGCGTCGTACACCCCGGCCGATCGCTACGTCCTCTTCGAACTTACCATCGAGCGTGCGCTGGCCACAATGTACACCGATGGCGAACCAGTGCGGCAGCGCTGGCGCGCCGACTGAGACACGCGCCGTGACTACGGTACTGCATGGAGGTGCATATCTATAAATCAGGCTGACCCGATGACCGATCAAGCACTCCATCTGCAGCAAACACTCATCGATCAGTTGCTCCAGAGGAGAGGGGGTTGGGGGTGAGGTCGACGGCATCGGCAGGTGCGGTCAAAACCGCATCGGCGGGTGAGACACGATCCCCCGTCTACACTGGCCTGATGAGGGCAGCCGATGGCCCGCGCAGACAACGCCCCCTCTCCGCGTCGGAGAGGGGGTTGGGGGGTGCGGTCGAAACCGTATCGGCGGGTGAGACACGCTCCCCCTTTGTGGCCAATCTTCCGCATTCCCCTCTCCCGCGTGCGGGAGAGGGGGTTGGGGTGAGGGATAGCGGCTTCTACCGTGAGCCGCTGCTCTTCTCGCGCGTCGGTGGGCGATTGTCGCGCCGCTGGCCGTAGTTATCGTTGCGCTGGTGCCCCGGCGTGCTACCGTAGCCACCACGGCCACCATTGTTGGTGCTGCCCTGACCACTACTCTGGCCACCCTGGCGCGCGGGTGCGCTCCCGGCCGGGCCAGCCGGGCGCGGTGCTTCGCGGCGGCGCTGTGGCTCGCGCGGCGGGCGCGCGTACTCAGTATCGCGCGTAGGTGCAGGCGCATTGTACTCAAAGCCTGGCACGTTGCGGCGCTCGATTTTCGCGTTGAGCACACGCTCGATCGCGCGCACCATCGGCGCATCCTCATCGGTCATCATCGTCAGCGCATCACCCGTCTTGGCGGCGCGGCCGGTGCGGCCGATGCGGTGGGTATACGCCTCGGGCGTGTTGGGCATATCGTAGTTGATCACGTGCGAGATGCTCGACACATCGATGCCGCGCGCTGCGATGTCGGTGGCGACCAGGATCTGGTAGGCACCACTGCGAAAGCCATCCATCGCCTCCTGACGGCGGTTCTGCGACAGGTTGCCCTGTAGCGATGCCGATTTGTAGCCGAGTTGGTCGAGCTTCTCGCCGAGCCGCTTGGCGCGGTACTTGGTGCTTGTGAAGATTAAGACCGATTCGGTATCGGTGTGCTTGAGCAATTCGACGAGCAGCGCGGTCTTCAGATGCTGTGGCACCGGATAGAGCGCGTGCGAGACGGTTGTGGGTGGCGCGGCTTTGCCGATCTGGATCGTCACCGGGTCAGTCAGGATCTCGCGCGCCAGGCCGCGAATATCGTCGGGCATCGTCGCCGAGAACAGCAGCGTCTGGCGCTTTGCGGGCACCTGGCGCACGATCTGCCGAATGGCGGGCAAGAAGCCCATATCAAACATCTGGTCTGCTTCGTCGAGCACCAGCACTTCGAGATGGCTGAGCGTCATCGTGCGCTGCCCGAGATGGTCGAGCAGGCGGCCAGGGCAAGCGACGATGATATCGACACCCTGGCGCAATTTGGCGATCTGCGGGTTGATGCTCACACCACCGTACAGTGTGGTGCTGCGCAGCCCGGTCTCCTTGCCCAGCAGGATGACATTCTCGTGGATCTGCTCGGCGAGCTCACGGGTGGGTGCGACGATCAGTGCGCGCACGTGGCCACGCGGGCCATCGACGAGCCGGTTCAGGATCGGCAGCACAAACGCGGCGGTCTTGCCCGTGCCGGTCTGCGCAAGACCCATCACGTCTTTACCGGCAAGCACAACTGGGATGGCTTCGACCTGAATTGGGGTGGGAATCGTGTATCCCGCAGCGGTAATACCCGCGACGACACGCGCGTTGAATGGAAACTGGTCAAACGACACAGCATGCTCCTGGCTAATAAAGGAGCCAGGTCGTATGCCGGCTCGCTTCTCTGTTATTCCATCGTGAAGTATAGCACAAATACGAACCCTGTGCATTTTATACAAAAGGCGCGGCTCACGAGCCGCGCCTGATAGTACGACGATCGCGAAACTGGATGGTTACACCATCGATCGCATCACGCCGACAACCCGCCCCTGAATGCTGACATCAGCCGCATTGACAAAGATCGGTGCCATCGTAATGTTGGCTGGTTGCAGCCGCACCCGCTCACCCTCGCGGTAGAAACGCTTGAGGGTGACACCGTTCTCTTGCTGGATTCGCACCGCGACCATCTGGCCGTTCTCGGCGGTCTCCTGGCTGCGCAGCAGCACGATATCGCCATCGTCGATCAGCGCGTCGATCATCGAGTGCCCACGCACCTTGAGCGCATATACATCGTTGAGCTTGTCCGGGTCGGCAACGCCGATCGGCACTTCGATCAACTCGGCTCCCTCACGCGGCACTTCTTCCGGATCGACCAGTGGTACACCCGCAGTGATGATGCCCAACAGCGGGACACTACCACCGCGCAACCGATCACTGACGTTCGACATCCCAGGAATGGTGATCGCGCGCGAAATTTTGGTGTGGCGGTTGAGCAGGCCCTTGTCCTGGAGCTTCTGCAGGTTGTACTGCACAACCGACGTCGACGAGATCCCAAGCTTCTGCTGGATATCGCGGATCGCCGGTGAGTAGCCACGCTGCTGCACAAAATCTTCGATGTACGAGAGGATCGCGCGCTGGCGCTCGCTTATACCTTCAGAGGTACGCATCGGATATCGCCTTTCATTTGATCTGGTACGGTGCTCGCCAAGCATTTGCAAAAGCACAATAACGAACAAACGTCTTGTAGAACGTATGTTGCTATTCTTATTATAGAGAAACACGCGTTCGATGTCAAGTGGCGGTTTGACGATTTTGCACGAACGCGGTAGGATTACGTATTCCGACCGATTGAGCCGAACAAAGACATCGCCGATATAGCGACTGATCGCCGATCCGCATTCACCATTTGACAGCTACACACTCCACAACGCTCACGATCAGATGTTTGACGCCGCAGGTATACCACGCGCGCGATTTGCTGGTACATAACAATAGTGTGTATATGCGAACATCGGCTGGTCTCCAGCGCGTCGATGTCATTTATTACCGGGCTGATGAATGCCTACCGCGCGGGCAATGTTGCGCTCGCCAATGCGATCGGCACGGGTGTGGCGGATGATAAAGCGGTGTATGCGTATGTGCCGGCGATCATCAAATAGTATCTGAGCGAAGATCCGATTTTACCGAATATCGAGACGTATCTGATGACCGCTGATACGCAGCGTTCGTATGTGCTGGCAAATCTCGACAAACTAACGGTCACGCGCGCGGCGAGGATGCCGTGCCGCCCGCGATGCGCCCCTACCGCCCGCCGCCCAACCCGTCGATCATGCTCTGTGCACGGTCGCACGCCGTCTCAAAGGTATCACCCAGATAGATGCCGGGCAGCCGGTTGCGGAATTCGGGTTGAGCGGTAAACACCCGCCCGCAGTAGCCTATCGCCAGGCCAGAAGACGCATTGGCCTCGACGACGCGGGCAATTTCGAGCGCGCCGACCAGGTTCTCGGTCATCGACACCGCGACCGTCACGAGCGCCGGGGCGACTTTGCGCAAGAACACATCGAGCCGGTCGAGCGCCACGTCCTGACCGAGGTACACCACATCCCAGCCACGCCCTTCGAGCAGTACGGCAAACATCAATAACCCGAGTTCGTGTTGCTCATTTGGCGGGCAGCAGCAGATCACACGCGGCCCACTGGTAAACGGCTCGTGCGTGTTGATCATCGCCAGCAGACGCTGCCGCACAAAATTCGAGACAAACTGCTCTTCGGCCACGCACAGATCACTCAACGACCAGCGCTCGCCAAGCTCGGCCAACAACGGCTGAAATAATCGCAGCACGACCGTGGCAACCGGAAAGAGCGTCAGCAACTGATTGACCTGCAAGTGAGCAGCGCGCGCATCGAGCCGCAGCAGTGCATTCGTCAGTTGCTCGCGGTTTGCTGCCCACAACGGTTCGTCAGTGGCGATCGGTCGCTGTTGCACCGCATCGACGCCAGCGGCCTCGGCGACCTGACCCGTGAACAGCGCCACCGCCTTCGCGATCGAGACGCCATCTTCGGTACAGCGCCGCAGCCACTTGATCAGCTCGATATCACGCTGTGAATAGAGCCGATGGCCGTGCTCAGATCGCTGCGGCTGCGGCACACCGTAGCGCTGTTCCCAGGCGCGCAGCGTCGAGACATTGACCTGCGTCTGCTGCATGACCGCCTTGATATTATAGCGTGGTGTATCGGAGAAGGCTTTGAGACGCCGAACCTGCTCACTCATGGCGTCACGACTTTCTTTGACTGTCAGCATGATCGCGGGCGCGATCGGCATTTACAAGCAACTCACTTATTATACGCGCCAGATCGTACTTCGTGCAACTTACCGCTTCGTGGTACAGTGGAGACCAACCAACACCAAGGAGGCTGATGATGGAGACCCTGCCCGATCGTATCGCCGCTATCCGCGCGCAGATCGCCGCTGCCGCCGCGCGCAGTGGGCGCGATCCCGCCGCCATCCAGCTGATCGGCGTGAGCAAGACGCATCCGGCCGCCACTGTGCTGGCCGCGCGCGCCGCCGGGATCGACGCCTTTGGCGAGAACCGCGTGCAGGAGGCTGAAGCAAAGATTGCCGCGCTCGCACACCAGCAGCCACCGCCACAGTGGCACCTGATCGGGCATTTGCAGCGTAACAAAGCCCGCCGCGCCGCACAGATTTTTGATCTCATCCACTCGCTCGATAGTCTCGCGCTCGCACAGTCGCTCGATCGGCACGCCGCCGAGGCCAAACGGATGCTACCGGTGCTGCTGCAGGTCAATGTCTCAGGTGAGGCGAGCAAAGATGGCTTTGAGCTGGCCAACTGGCAAAACGATCAACAGGCGCGTGATACGTTTTTTGCGCTGGTCGAACAGATTCTTGCGCTGCCGCAGATCCGCGTGCGCGGGTTGATGACGATTGCACCCTACACGCCCGATCCCGCAGCCGCGCGGTCGGTATTCGCCAGCACGCGTGCGCTGCGCGATGCGTTGGCCGATCGGTTTGCCGATACAGCCTGGCACGAGCTTTCGATGGGCATGAGCGATGATTTTGCAGTTGCGATCGAAGCAGGCGCGACGATGGTGCGCGTCGGGCGGGCGTTGTTTGGCGCACGCGGCTGAGGTTGCCACAAGCGGTAGGGTATGCTAGGATAGCCGCGTGAATGCACGGCAAGCCAGCAATGGAGAACGCCCCGATGAGCATCCTGGTCGACAAAAACACCCGCCTGCTGGTGCAGGGAATCACCGGCCGCGAAGGGGAATTTCACACCCGCCAGATGATCAGTTATGGCACCAACGTGGTTGCTGGCGTCACCCCCGGGCGCGGCGGCCAGCGGGCCGTCGATGGCCAGGTGCCGGTCTACAATACCGTCGCTGCGGCGGTGGCCGCCACAGGTGCCAACGTCTCGATTATTTATGTGCCCGCGCAGTTTGCCCCCGATGCGGTGCGCGAATCGGCGGCGGCAGGGATCGCGCTGGTGGTCTGTATCACCGAGGGCATCCCGGCCAACGATATGGTGGCGACCTATGCATTTGTGCAGGAGCACGGCGCGCGGCTGATCGGGCCAAATTGCCCCGGCCTGCTGACGCCCGGCGAGGCCAAGGTTGGCATCATCCCCGGCAACATCGCGATGCCCGGCCCCGTGGGTGTCGTCTCGAAGAGCGGCACGCTGACGTACGAGTCGGTTGATGCGCTGACGCGGCTCGGTCTCGGCCAGAGCACGATCGTCGGTATCGGCGGCGATCCGATCATCGGCACCAGTTTTGTCGATGTGCTGGCGCTGTTTGAGGCCGACGAGGCGACGAAGGCGATCGTCCTGATTGGTGAGATCGGTGGCCGTGCCGAGGTGGACGCCGCTGAGTTTATCAAGGCGCACGTGACCAAACCGGTCGTTGGCTTTATTGCCGGCCAGACGGCACCGCCCGGCAAGCGCATGGGCCACGCGGGTGCGATCATCTCGGGTGGTGAGGGCACCGCGCAGGAGAAAATCGCGGCGCTCGAATCCGTCGGCGCGCACATGGCGCGGCTGCCCACCGATATCGCGCAACTGGTCAAAGACGCACTCGGCTAGCCACGGTCTGTCGGTCAGCGGCGCGCATAGCGTGCCGCTAATCTGCGCCCGCCGGCGGAGTAATCAAGACCCGATCGATGCGGCGTGCGTCCATGTCGACGACCTCAAACACATACCCGCGCCACTGGGTAATCGCGCCGACGGCCGGGATGTGGCCAAGCAACGCGAGCAGAAAGCCGGCCAGCGTCTCGAAACCGTGCTCGCGTACCAGATCATTCGCATCCGGCAGCGCGAGCCGCTCGGCCAGATCGGTAAACGGGATCATCCCATCTGCCAGGTAACTCCCGTCTTCGCGGCGCACCAGATTCTCGGCGTGATCGTCGTATTCATCGGCAATATCGCCGACGAGCTCCTCGATCATATCTTCCATCGAGACCACGCCCGCCACCTGGCCGTATTCATCGAGCACCATCGCGATCGCGCTGCGTTGTTGTTTGAGTTGCGCAAACACCGTGGCGGCGCGCTGACCTTCAAGCACAAAGAGCGGCGGGCGCAGCAGCGCGCGAACATTCACCGACGCCGGATCGCCCCAGGCGTGCAGCATATCTTTGACATACAGCATACCAACGACGTGATCGAGCGTTTCTGCAAATATTGGCATGCGCGAGTAGCCCGAATCGACAATCGTGCGCAGGATCTCGGCGACCGGCGTATCGACTTCGGCGGCCACGATCTGCGTGCGCGGCGTCATCAGCGAGCGCACAGAGCGATCGGAGAAGGTGAACACATTGCGGATAAGGTCTTTTTCGCTGGCGGCCACCGTGCCTTCGGCCGCGCCTTCGCGCACCAGCGCCAGAATATCTTCCTCGGTCACCGGCGTGTCGGTCGCCTTATGTTGCCCAAAAAGCCGCAACACCAGCCCGGTCGAGAATGTCAGGAAACTCACGACCGGCGCGCCAATCCGCGCCAGTTGCCGCATAAACGGTGCGACAGTGCTGGCGACACGCTCCGCGTTTTGCAGCGCCAGCCGCTTGGGTGCCAGTTCACCAATGATCAACGACAGGTAGCTGATCGCCAGCGCCACCACGGTGGCCGCGAGCCCCTCGGCATACAGCGCGACCGCCGGGATGAGCAGCAGGCGTTCTTCGATATTTTGTGCGATACCCGAGCCACCAAACACCGAGGCAAACGTCCCGAGCAGGGTAATGCCAACCTGGACAGTCGAGAGAAATCGGCTTGGATCGTCTGCGAGCTCAAGCGCGACCGTCGCCCCGCGCTGGCCATTTTCGGCCGCCTGTTCGAGCCGCCCACGGCGCGATGAGACGATCGCGATCTCGGAAGCCGCAAAAAAACCATTGGCGATGATCAGCACCAGGATCAACACCAGTTCAAACCAGGGAAATTCCATAGCGATTATTGCTCCTCCATACGTACGTCGTAGTATACAGGAATGCGGCGCTCATAGAGCGCCGCAGTCAGCAAAAAGTATACAGCTGAAGCGCCGTGTGGGGTCAGTATTCGAGATATGACTGGAGCTGGACGCCAATCCCCGGGCTACGCAGCGTGCGTAGCGCCTCGACTTCGATCTGGCGCGTGCGCTCGCGCGTGATGCCAAACACCACGCCCACTTCTTCGAGCGTACGCCGGCGGCCATCGGCCAGACCATAGCGCAGTTGCAAAATCGCACGATCACGA
>JAYUYF010000765.1:0-2611 GCA_043752605.1 Roseiflexaceae bacterium | reverse complement strand
AGCCGCGAGGCTGAAGCCGATATCGGGCCAGATCAGGATCCGCTCAACAATATCGTGCCGCCCGCCAACGACCCCGACAATGACCGGTTTGACGATGGCGGGCGGCCGGATTTGTGGAACCTGACCAACTGCCAGCCGACGACGGTTCCAGTCCGCGTGTTCATCAGCCCGCAGGCGGCGGCATGGTTCCAGAGTCAGAACAAAAAAGGTTTCCTGAATGTCTGGCTGGACGGCAACCGCGACGGCGACTGGGCCGACGGTCTGAACTGTGCTGGCGGGCAGGCAGCCGTCGAGCACATCGTGATCGACCAGCCGATCGATGTCGTGGCACTTGGCGCGGGGTTGCATATCGTCAATCTGCCGACCAGACCGGTGCCCTGGCCCGCGCAGCTCGCGCAACGGCCGAGCTGGGCGCGCGTAACTCTGAGCGAGCGTGAGTCGAACAGGACCCTGCAGTTTGGCACGCTCACCTACGGCGATGGCCGCGGCTACGCGCAGCCGTTCCAGACCGGCGAGACCGAGGATTACCTGGCACATCCCGAAGGAGTGCCGGGCAGCCCCGATCTGGCGGTGCATCTCGACGGCAGGCTGCGCCACGAAGACGCGGGCGAGCAGGCCGCCTTCACGATTGAGTATGTCAACGGCGGCGCACGGCTCGCCAGTGGTGGCACGCTGATCTTCAAAAAGCCCGCACAACTCCGCGATATCCCGATAGCCCTGCGGCAAACGCCCGGCATCCTGGCAGCCGATATCGTCGATACTGGTGCGGAGATTCGCTTCAGGCTGCCCGCGCTGCAACCGGGCGCTGGTGGGGCAATCACGCTCCGCTGGGCGGCATTTCCCAGCAGCGTCACGGGTGATCTCACGGCCGGGGCGCAGGTGGCGCTGAGCGGCGATAGCGATGCGGCCAACAACCAGGCGACGGCGACCGTCGCGCGCACGGCGGCCGCGCCGATTGTGGGGATCAAAGCCGGTGGCGGCAAAACCTGGGCGCTGAACGAGACCACCTGCCGCAACACGGTCGATCTCACCGGGCGCGGCACACCGGGCACCACCGTCGATCTACTCCTCGATGATGCACCGGCTGGCAGTGTGGTGGTCAATCCTCAGGGCAGCTTCTTCGCACAGCTGCAACTCGCCGATGGCCGCCACAGCTTTGCAACCGTTGCGGCAGGGTCAACCGGCCGGCCGCCGACGGGAACGATCATCGTTGACAGCGGTCTGCCGATCGACCCGCTGAGCCTGAGTTTCACTGACGGCACGCGCAATACCTTTCATCCATCGACGCTGGGCTTCTCGTTTGGCGCGAGCAACCCCTCAACATTCCTGCGCCGCGGCGAAACTTATGCGGTGAGCATCGATAGCTGCACAAACGACCCGAACACGCAGGTGAGTCTTTCGATCATCGGCGTGCTGATCGCATTATTCGACGACAACGACGACGGGCGCTATACCGGTAGTTTCACCTACAACCCGCCCGCAAAAACCAGCGTAGCAATGTCCGGCGAAACGGCGCAATTTACGGTACGCAACGGCGGCACCGTGCAAAGCTTCGCATTGCAGCTCAACGAGGCAACCGGCATCGTGCGTGATGCCACGACCAATCAGCCGCTGGCAGAGGCGGCCATCACCGCGCTGGCTGCCCAACCCGGCAATACCAGCGCGTGGCCCGCAGCCGCGCTCGGCCAGCCCAACCCGCAAACCACCGGCACCGATGGCAGCTTCGTCGTGAACCTGCCGGGCGGCGCAAACCGGCTCGAGGTGACACGCGCGGGCTACCAGCCCTACCGCAGCCTGGTGTTCGACGAAAACAGCGGCGTGCCGCGCATCGCGTTGACCCCGGTGATCAGCGCCGCGCCAACGCACCGGATCTATCTGACCGCGACAGGCTTCAGCCCGGCCGTGTTGCGCGCCCCGACCGGCAGCGTGATCGAGTGGGTAAACCTGAGCCTGAACGAGCGCAGCGTGACCGGCGGTGCGTGGGATAGCGGCGCGCTGGAGCCCGGCCAGAGCTACCGCACCACGCTGAACGCACCCGGCAGCAGCAACTACACCGATCCGACCAGTTCGGGCAGCACTGCGACAATCGTTGCAGAGGCACGCACAACATTCAACAGGCTATATCTGCCGCTGGCGAGCCGCTGATACGATGACGATGCACGCACTCCAGGATCCGCAGCATCAGAACACACGAGCTGTCGCTATGGTGCCAGGAATCCTGGCAGTGCGTGCAAGGAGATTACACCCATGTCGTGCCCTTTTCACACATCAACAATCCACGAGTCTGTGCGGCGCGAACGCGAACCAGCGCCGGATACTGTGCAGCACTTGACCATGCGGGAACCGCTCGGTAGCGCCGATCTGGCGCGCGAGGCCACTGCGTTTCTGCATCAGTATGCCGCAGAACAGAACATCGCAGATAGCATCGATCGGCTGACGGCGATCCAGCGCGAAATCGGCGAAACCGGAACCTATTGTCACACGCTGGACGAGCTCACACTTGGCGCGCGAGTCGCCTGGCGCAACAACACCCGCTGCGTCGGGCGGCTGTACTGGCGCAGTATGGAAGTTCGCGATCTACGGCACCTGACATCTGCGGCGGCGGTGTTTG
>JAYUYF010000764.1:0-2611 GCA_043752605.1 Roseiflexaceae bacterium | reverse complement strand
TTGGGCAACAACTCACGGCTGCCTATACCCTGACGGCAACCAACTTTGCGACCAATACAATGGTGCGCCTTGAATCAAGAGATGGACACGACCGACCTGTCATTACTGGCTTGGATAAACTCGACGAGCCACCCTCGCTACGAACACTGCGGAAAGGCACGCAACGGCTTATACCACAGGTCGATCTGGCAGAACTGGTGTTGGAGATTCACGCGCTGACCGGCTTTGCCGATGCCTTCACGCATATCAGCGAAGGTGGCTCGCGCGCTGCGGATTTATCCCTCAGCATTTGTGCCGTACTCGTCGCTGAGGCGTGTAACATCGGCCTCGAACCACTCGTTCAAGCAGAGATTCCGGCGCTCACGCGGGACAGGTTAGCCTGGGTGCAACAGAATTACATGCGGCACGAAACACTAGCCCGTGCCAATGCGCGACTCGTGGCAGCGCAGGCAAGCATCCCAATTGCAAAAGCCTGGGGCGGTGGCGAGGTCGCATCAGCAGATGGGATGCGCTTTGTGGTTCCAGTACGAACGATCAACGCTGGCGGAAGCCCAAAGCACTTCCCCCGTGAACGTGGTCTGACATGGTACAACGGTATCTCTGACCAAAACATGGGCTTCAACGCCCTGGTTATTCCCGGCGCATTGCGTGACGCGCCGTATCTGCTGAACCTGTTGCTGGAGCAGCAGACGCATCTGCAACCGCAGGAAGTGATGACTGACACAGCGGGCTACTCCGACACCGTGTTCGGCCTCTTTTGGTTGTTGGGTTACCAGTTCAGCCCACGGCTGGCAGACCTCAAGGACATGCGCTTTTGGCGGATTGATCCACGGGCAGACTACGGTGTACTCAACGATCTTGGGCGACACACCATTGCAACCAAGGTCGTGGTTGACTATTGGGACGAACTACTTCGGCTCGCGGGGTCGCTCAAAATGGGCAGTGTTCCTGCCGATGTGGTGGTGCGCTGGCTGCACGGCGACAAACGCCCACGTAGTTTGGCACGGGCAGTTGGTGAATTGGGGCGACTCGCAAAAACGCTGTACCTGCTCGCGTATCTCGATGACGATGCGTACCGGCGACGTATCCTGGTCCAACTGAACAAGGGTGAGCGTCGCCATAGTCTCGCTCGGGTCATCTACCACGGACAGCGCGGTGAAGTGCGTCAACGCTACCGGCAAGGGCAGGAAGACCAATTGGGCGCGCTTGGGTTGGTGCTGAATTGCGTTGTGTTGTGGAATACGCGCTATCTTGATGCGGCGGTCAACCACCTGACGACTCAAGGACAGGAGATTCGCCCCGAGGATCTCGCACGTCTTTCGCCATTTACTCATCGGCACATAAACGTACTTGGACGCTATTCCTTCGCGGTGCCGGAGGCAGTACAGCGAGGTGCGCTGCGACCACTCCGTGACCCGGCAACTATTGATGAACTGGAAGGATTGTGAAATCTTTCTAAAGCGCGTGTTTCCGTTTCCTTGCTACTCACAGGCCTATGACACCAGCGTCAATGGCGGCTGGGATGCCGTCGTCACCATCTTGAACGCGAGTGGGAGTGCCCTGGTATCGAGTACGTACCTCGGTGGCAGCGGCGACGATTGTGAAGTGGTCTCGACCACGCGCGACTGTCTGGTGGCCTTCGACGCCCAGAGTCGGGTGTACGTGGCGGGCACGACGATTTCAACCGGGCTGGGAACGAGTGGCGCCTATCAACAGACGAAGGGCACTGGCGCGGATCTGTTTGTCGCGCGGTTGAGCGCGAATCTCACGACCCGGCTCAGCCTGACGTATCTCGGCGGCACTGGCACGGATGAGGCACGCGGGCTGGTCGTCACGGACAGCGGCGCGGTCGTGCTCACGGGGAACAGCACGGGCGGCTTCCCGCTCGTCACGCCGGCGCAGGCGACCTTTGGCGGCGGCCTGCGTGATCTGGTACTCGCACAGCTCACTGCCGACCTGACCGCACTCACGTATAGTACCTACATCGGCGGTGCGGGCGACGAGCGCGCCATGGATGGGGCGGCGGCGGTGGGCCAGTTGGCCGTCGTCGGCACGCGCGCGCTCGGTGGCGACGCGGGTGATGTGGTCGCCGCCGTCTTTGGCGACCGCGATCCGCTCCCCGGCGACCAGGTGCGTTGCCCCGTCTGCTCCGTCGCACACTATCAGGTCGGTGCGGGCGTCGATACGCGCACGGGCAATCTGTGGCAGGCGACGAGCGACCTCAGCGTCGCGTCGGCGGGCCCGCCGGTGGCGTTCACCCGGATCTACGGCAGCCAGCAGATCGACGCGCCCGCTGGGTCGCTGGGCGTGGGCTGGACGCACCCCTATGCCACGCGGATCATCACGCCCACCGCGACGGCGGGTGTGCTGGAACTCGTCTCGCCGCTCGGCAACCGCGAGCGCTTCCGCGACCTGGGCAACGGCCAGTACACCGCCTTCGCCGGGATCTTCAGCACGCTCACCCGTAGCGGGGCCGACTACGTCGTCACGACACGCGATCAATCGGTCTGGACGTACGACACCAACGGACGGCTCACCCAGACGCGCGATTCGCGGGGCCAGCGGCTCACGTTTAGCTACACCAGCGGTCAGCTCACGCGCATCGCGGATG
>JAYUYF010000763.1:0-6601 GCA_043752605.1 Roseiflexaceae bacterium | reverse complement strand
AACAGCGCGATATACATGCCATATTCGCGCAGGTTCTCGCGCAAGACGCGTTGTAAGTTGTTCAGAAACGATTCGCGCTGCGGCACGCTCTGCAAGTTCTCGACCGCCATCGTAGCCCTCCTTAGCTCGTCGCCAGTTGCATGATCTTCTCCTGGGTTGCGTCGGCTATCGCCAGCTCGCCAGCCAGACGGCCACCAGAGACAATATATACGCGGTCGCTCATCCCAAGAATCTCGGGCAATTCAGACGAGATCATAATGATGCTCATCCCCTGCTCAACCAGCCGGTTCATAAACGTATAGATCTCGTATTTAGCTCCGACATCAATGCCGCGTGTCGGTTCGTCGAGGATGAGCACATCGGGTTGCACAAAGAGCCACTTGCCGAGGGCGACTTTTTGCTGGTTGCCACCGCTCAGATTGCCGACACGTTGCTCGACACTTGGTGTCTTGATATTGAGCGAGGTCTTGTATTCATTCGCGACCTTAATCTCGGCGTTGACATCGATCACGCTCTGTCTGGCGATCGCACGCAGATTGGCGAGCGTAATATTCTCTTTGACATCCTGGATCAGGATGAGCCCGTTACCCTTGCGGTCTTCGGTCACATACGCAATACCGGCATCGATCGCCTGCCGCGGCTGCGCAAATGTACGCTTCTGCCCCTTTACAAACAGGTTGCCAGTGATCTGATAGCCAGTCGAGTTGCCAAAGATGCTCAGTGCCAGCTCAGTGCGCCCCGAACCCATGAGCCCGGCGAAGCCGACGATCTCGCCGCGGCGCACGTGGAAGTCGATGTTGCGCAACACCGCGCGCCCCAGGGCGGGGCTGTAGGCGCTCCAGTCTTTGACTTCAAGCACGACATCGCCGAACTCGTGTGCCGTACGCGGCGGATAGATGTTGTCGATCGCGCGCCCGACCATATGCTTGATCAGCACCTGTTCAGAGACCTCGCCCTGGTGGGCATCGAGCGTGCAGATCGTCTGACCATCGCGCAATACGGTCACCGAATCGGCGATTGCGATCACTTCCCTGAGCTTGTGCGAGATCATGATGCACGTTACACCCTGATTGCGCAGGCCACGGAGCAGCTCGAGCAGGTTCTCGCTGTCGTCTTCATTGAGTGCGGCGGTGGGTTCGTCGAGGATCAAGAGTTTGATATCGCGGCTGAGGGCTTTGGCGATCTCGACCAGTTGTTGCTTGCCGACGCCCAGATCTTTGATCTTGGTGGAGGGGTTGACGCTGAGGCGCACGGTCTTGAGCATCTCATTGGCGCGGACAATCGTCTCGTTCCAGTCGATCAGCGCACCCTTGCGAATCTCGTTGCCGAGAAAGATATTCTCGTAAACGGTCATCTCGGGGATCAGTGCCAGCTCCTGGTAGATGATCGCGATCCCGACGCGTTTGCTGTCGCTGATGTTCTGGAAGCGCTGGATCTCGCCGCCAAACAGGATATCGCCGGTGTAATCGCCGTGGGGATAGACACCGCTCAGGATCTTCATCAGCGTCGATTTGCCCGCGCCATTCTCGCCGACGAGACAGTGGATTTCACCCTGCGCAACGCGAAAACTCACGTCGTTTAGCGCCTTGACGCCGGGAAACGTCTTGCTGATGCTACGCATCTCGAGAAGCGGGGTATTCATCGCGAATCTCGCTTTGTTGCTGATCCGTCGTCGGCGACGGCAGAATCTGGTGGATAGCGCGTATCATACGGCATGCTGCCGTACCTGGTTAGCGTACACGGCACCCCTCACCCGCGTACGGGGAGGGGTGCCGTGCGGTGGACGTTTGTCTTACAGACCGGTGTAGTCTGCGACTTCGTAGTAGCCCGAGTCGAATAGCTCCGCCTTGACATTCTCCTTCGTCACCGTGACGACGGGCGATTGGATCGCGGGCACATCGATCGAGCCATTATTATAGCTGCCGGCTGCGGTCGGCGGTGTGGTGCCGAGTAGCGCAACTGCGGCGCCAATCGCATCCTTCACCAGGGTGCGTACATCTTTGAAGACCGTCATCGACTGCTTGCCATCGATGATGTACTGCACCGACGCCGGAGCTGCGTCCTGACCGGTGATCACGAGGCTGGTCACGTCGGGGTCGGCGTCGAAGGTATCGCCGATCGCGCGCGCCGTGTCGTCGTTCGGAGCCAGGATGAAGACCTTGCCCTTATCGGCGGTGGCGGCATTTGTCAGGTTCGACTCGGCCAGCGTCTTGGCTGTGGCCGGAGCCCAGTCGGTGGTGGTCTGCGCGATGATCTTGGCCTGCTCGTCGCGCGTCAGGTCGACTTTGCTCTGCAACGCGACCGCCTCGCTCGAGTTCTTGATCACAAATGTGCCATCGGCGATCTTTGGCTGGAGCACGTTCCATGCGCCCTGGAAGAAGATGAAGGCGTTGTTGTCGGTCGCGGCACCGGCGTACAGGTACAGCGGCAGACCCTTGTCAGTGCCCGCATTGTCGACGAGGTACTGTGCCTGCTGCGCGCCCACGGCGAGGCTGTCGAAGGTGACATAATAATCGACCGCATCGGTATCGCGGATCAGGCGGTCGTACGAAATGACCTTGACGCCCGCAGCGCGCGCGGCGGCGGCGGTCGAGGCGGCGGCTGTGCCGTCGACCGGGGTCAGAATCAGCACCTTAATACCCTTAGTGATCAGCGCTTCGACATTGGCCTTCTCTTTGGCCGAGTCCTTCTCGCTGAAGAGAATCTCTACTTTGTAACCAGCAGCTTCGAAGGCCTCTTTGAAGCGTGCTTCGTCCTGGGTCCAGCGGGTCTCGTCCTTGGTCGGGAGCACCACACCGATCGCGAGCTCAGTCGTGGTGGCCGGTGCGGCCGTGGCATCGGTGGCGGCCGGCGCGGCCGTGGCATCGGTACTCGCGGGAGCGGTAGTGGGCGATGCTGGCGTAGCGGCACCACAGGCGGCGAACATGAAGCTGGTGGCTACCGTCAGCACCAGCATCGAAAAAGACTTGCGTTGCATGAGTTCTGTCCCCTTAACGAACATTGTTACCGAGGATCAACAGAAGACCGTTTGATCGGGCAACCTACTGATCTGTTCCATCGCGGTCGTGTCCAATGAGATACTTGTCCTGCGCATGCGTCAGCGGCGTACGTTTGTGCAACCTCCTCTCGTTCTCGATCGGTCTGCATCATCACGCGAAGTGTGGGCGCAGTGCGCCCCAGAGCCGAGTGTATCTGCCGATACCCAAAATGCAAGCGATACCAAAGTGTACCGTACAAACAGCTATGAGTTCAACCCCCAGGCCCCCCAAATATGCACGAGGTAGGTAGGGGATTTCCCCCGGTGCATCCAGCACTACGCCGCGAGATCGTCGATTACGCCACACAGCGCGGCGGCATCGAGATCTTTCTTGTCGAGGAACGCGACCGCACCAGCGTTGAGACCAAGCCGGTGAAATTCACGATCGGGGTAGGCGCTGATCAGGATGATGCGCGTACCCGTGGCCTGCGCGTGGATGCGGCGCGCGCACTCGATACCATTTTCATCGCCGAGCACCACATCGACAAAGGCCAGGTGCGGGCGTGATCGTTCGATGTGGTGCAGCGCGACGCGCGTATTCTCGGCCTCATAGATCAACGCGTGCGGGTACGACTTGCTGATCATGCGGCGCATCTGGTTACGATACCGCATGTTATCGTCAACAATCAGGATCACGGGGTGGCGCGCGGCCACGGTTGGCACCTGTGCTGGCATGTCAACTGCGCCAAGCAGTTCGGGGTGTTGCGCGATATAGCTGGCGGCTTCAAGCCTACTCTGCACATCAAGCTGGCGATAGAGCCGCGTCAGGTGATTTTCGATCGTCTTGACGCTCAGCCCGGTGCGACGCGCGATCGCCTGGTTGTCGAGCCCTTCGCGCAGGCAGCGCAAGAGATCACGCTGGCGCGCCGTGAGCCGCGCGCCAGATGTGACGGTATCGTTGCGGTGGAGCAGCTTTGCGACCAGCGGGCTGCACACCCACCGTTCGCCCGCGATGATCCGTTGCACCGCGAGCCGCAGATCGCTCAGTGGCTGATCCTTCAAGTGGTAGCCATCGACGCCCGCGCCGAGCAACCCCTGAACGTAGATGTCGTCGTCGTACGCGCTCACGACCAGGATCTTCATGCCCGGGTAATGCGCGCGGATCGTGCTAATCGTACTGATCGGCTCGAAGTTTGGCATCGTCACATCGGTGAGCAAGAAATCTGGCCGCGTCTGAGCCAGCATCGTAAACAGGGCGTTGCCCTCGCCCACTTCGCCCACGATCTCGATATTGGGCAGTTCGCGGAGCGCATTCGCGAGACCAGCACGAACCACCGCGTGATCATCTGCCAGGACAGTACGAATCGGTTGCATGGCTGAGTTATACGCGATATCTGGCTGGTTTACAAGTCGAGGGCTGCGGTCGGCCGCATGCGTGATATCATGTCGCACCTGCTACGGCTCGCGCGAGTTGCTCGGGGGTGTGATGGTTCGACACATATTGATCGCCGGCATTGCCGGGTTGCTGCTCGCGGCGTGCGTCACAAGCAATGGATCGGCGGCGTATCCGCTACCGGCCAATAGCATCATTGCGACGGCCGTGGGTGGGGTTGTGCCGGTGCCAGCGCGATACCCGCCGCCTTCCCTGGCACCGGCGCAGTCACCACCTACCGCCGTTGGGTATCCCGTGCCAGCCGGGCCGACCGTCACCGGCCCGTATGCGGCACCCGTGTTTGGCCTCGTGATCGATGCAACTGGCGTCGTGCTCCACGTCGAGCCCGGCGGCGGTGCGGCGCGTTCCGGCGTGCGCGTGGGCGATCAACTCGTAACTGTCGCAGACAACGATGTGATCGTCGAACGTGGCGCGGTCAAGCAGGCGATTAGCACGCAGCCAGCGGGCACCGCACTGCCCGTCACGATTGCACGCGGCGGCCAGCTGATCGACCTGATGGTGTTTGTTGATCACATGGTCGGTAACCACGGAGGCCCTACCGCAACCCCTGCGTTCGCGCCTGCAACCCCTGCATTCGCGCCTGCTGATTATTTGTAGCGCCGGGCGCGGCGGCGATCGTGTAGGGCCGAAGCCATTCCGGCGGAATGCTTCGGCCCTACACGGGACGCGTGGCGATACCACGCGCCCCTGCGCCCCCTATGCGCGCACGCCCAACAGCAGTTCCACCACCAGTTGGTCCAGCTCTTCGTACGCCATGCCGCGCCCGCCGAGCGCCGCCCGATCAAACGTGTGCGCCTGGAGCGCTTCGCGCTTCTCGCGGCTGTAGGCACCGCTGAACGCCCGCATCGCGCCGTCGTCGGCGTTGATCTCGGCGAGCAGCGCCTGGATTTCGCGGTCGGCAGCGAACTGCTTCGCCTTCTCGGCCAGGATCAGGTAGCTGCGCATACAACCGCGCGCAAACGCCTGCACCCCGCGCGCATCTTCGGTACGATACGCGTGCGCGTCAAAGTGGCGGCTACCGGTGTAGCCGACGTCTTCGAGGAATTTGACGAGAAAAAATGCGCTCTTCAAATTCACCGCCGCAAAGCGGAAATCCTGGTCGTAGCGGCTGAAGGCCTGGTCATTCAGATCGATGTGGAACAGTTTGCCCGCCTCGTGCGCCTGCGCCACCGCGTGTAAAAAGTTGAGCCCGACCATCGACTCGTGCGCCACTTCGGGATTCACACCCACCATCTCGGGGCGGTCGAGTGTGGTGATAAACGCCAGCGCCGCGCCGACCGTCGCCAGGTACAGATCGCCGCGTGGCTCGTTCGGCTTGGGTTCGAGCGCGAAACGCAGGTCGTACCCCTGATCCACGACATACTCGCCGAGAAAATTGATCGCCTCGCGAAAGCGCTTGAGCGCCTCGACCGGGTCTTTGGCGGCATCGGTCTCGACGCCCTCGCGGCCGCCCCAGAATACATACGTCTCGGCACCACACTCGACGCCCAGATCGATCGCGGCCATCGTCTTCTGGATGGCATACGCCCGCACACGCGGGTCATTGGCGGTGAATGCGCCATCTTTGAATGCCGGATCCGAGAACAGGTTGGTGGTCGCCATCGGCACCTTGAGCCCGGTCTCGCTCAGCGCGGCGCGGAAATCAGCAACAATTCTGCTGCGTTCGGCGGGCGTTGCGTCGATCGGTACCAGGTCGTTGTCGTGAAAATTGACGCCATACGCGCCCAGTTCAGCGAGCATCCGCACGCTGTCTGCCGGGTAAATCGGGTTGCGTACCGCCTCGCCCCAGGTATCACGGCCAGTGTTGCCCACCGTCCACAGGCCAAAGGTAAACCGATGCTCCGGTTTTGGAGTGAATTGATCCGTCATTGCACACCTCTTGTTCAAATCAATGCGGGCTAGGAGTATTGTAGCAGAAGGATGCTGGGAGGAATAACGACAATAGACCGGATAAGGTCGCTGGAGTCATGGGCACCGTGCGGGTACAGGCTCCACAGATGGAAGGATTACATGTAGTGAGTATGATAAAGCAATTCAACCTTTATTTAACTTGACAAGTGCGAAACTGGTGTTACCGTTTACTCATCTCTTACTCATCTTTTCGTCAGGAGTACTGTCATGAGACCAAAAGTTGACAACGCGAAAATGACTGAAGCATCGTCTACGTACGG
>JAYUYF010000762.1:0-2622 GCA_043752605.1 Roseiflexaceae bacterium | reverse complement strand
TGCCGCCTGTGCCGCCGGTTGCCCCCGCCAATACCGCAGTCCCGGCACCAGCGGCAGACCCAGTGCCCGCTGCCGCGCCCGTCGCTGCGACAGGCGAGACGATCCGGATGGCAGTTCCACCCGTTGATACAGCAACGCGCGAGCTTGATCGTGCCGCGATTTTGCAACTGGTTGCTGAGGGCAAGATCTCGGTCGATGAGGCCGACATGCTGCTGGAGACGCTCGGCGTGCCAGTATAGGTGGGCGCGGTGGGCGCGCGGTGGGGTGCGCGGGCGCGGTGGGGTGGCGACGGTGGCACCGTCGCCACCGTCGCCCACCCATATATCGTATAATACCACTTATCATGTACACCTACGACGCCACAATTATCGGCTCCGGCGTAAACGGCCTCGCCGCTGCCATCATGCTGGCACAGCACGGCTGGCGCGTGCTGCTGCTCGAAGAGCAAGACCGGATCGGCGGTGCGGCAGCATCGGCGGCGCTTACCCTGCCCGGCTACGTCCACGATCTGGGCTCGGCCGTCCATCCACTGGGCGTCGGCTCGCCGTTCTTGCGCACACTGCCGCTGGCGCAGCACGGACTACGCTGGATCCACCCCGCTGTGCCACTGGCGCACCCGCTCGACAATGCGCCCGCTGTGTTGCTGGAGCGCAGTATTGGCAACACCGCGCGCGGCCTGGGGCGCGATGGCGCAGCGTATCAGGCATTGATGACGCCGGTGGTGCGCCGCTGGCACGCCGCGATGGCGTGGGCGCTCGGGCCGCTGCGCCCGCCGCGCGATCTGTGGAGCGCGCTGCCGTTTGCGATCCGCGCACCCTGGCCATTGACGCTGCTGACGCGCGTGCTGTTTCGCGAGCAGCGTGCCCCGGCGCTGCTGGCCGGGCTGGGGGCGCACGCGACGCTGCCCCTCAGTTCGCCCGTGGCGGGGGCAATTGCGCTGGTACTTGGTAGCGCCGGGCACGCGGTGGGCTGGCCAGTGCCGCAGGGTGGCGCGCAGGCGCTGGCCGATGCGCTGGCATCCTATCTGCGCACGCTGGGCGGCGAGATCCGCACGGGAGTGCGCGTCGACACGCTCGACGATCTGCCGGCCAGGCGCGCGGTACTCTGTGATCTGCCGCCGCGCGAGCTGCTACGGATCGCGGGCGAGCGCTTCCCCGCCGTGTACCAGGCACAGCTTGCAGGCTACCGCCACGGGCCGGGAGTCTGCAAGGTCGATTGGGCGCTCGATGCCCCCATCCCGTGGGAAGACCCGGCGGTGCTACGCGCGGCCACGGTGCATCTGGGTGGCACCTTCGCCGAGATCGCGCGCGCCGAGGCCGCACCCGAGCGCGGTATACACGACCCGCAGCCGTATGTGCTGCTCGCACAGCCCACGCTCTTCGACCCGACGCGCGCCCCACCCGGCCGCCACACGGCCTGGGCCTACTGTCATGTACCGCACGGTAGCGCTGTGGATATGACCGCCGCGATCGAGGCGCAGATCGAGCGCTTTGCGCCCGGTTTCCGGAGTCATATTCTGGCGCGACACACCACGCGTGCCACCGAGATGACGAGCTGGAACCGCAACCTGATCGGTGGCGATATCGCGGGCGGGCGCACCGGGTTGCGCCAACTCTTTACGCGGCCCACGCTGAGCCTCACACCCTACCGCACACCGCTGCGCGGCCTCTACCTCTGCTCGTCATCCACCCCGCCCGGTGCCGGAGCGCACGGCATGTGCGGCTTCCACGCTGCGCAGACGGTGCTCCGCGATATGGGCTAAATCCGCTTGCACGGCGTGCTACACTGAACGTACCTGCAATTTCACCCACACACGAAGGCTCCTGATGAGTATACGTGCCTGGCTCCTCGCTACCCTGCTGCTGACGCTACTTGCACCTGCTCCAGTTGTGCGTGCTGAGCGCACCGTCATTTTCGATAACGGCGCACGCTATGATATTAGCGCCGACCAGCAGTTTATCGTCAGCTCAACGCATGTGGGCGATGCTGGGTACGTCACTTCGAGCCACAATCTAGCAACTGGTCGGCGCGTGCAACTTGCATGCAACAGCAGTATCTATGAAATTTCGCGCGATAGTCGGCAGATCCTTTGTACACTGCTCTCGGGTGCGCTGACGATTCAATCACTTGATGGTACAACGCCGCTGCGTCAGGTGCTCGCACCAGCGGCACAACACTGGCTGACGAACGATGACCAGAGCCAGATTCTGGCTACTCGTACGACTGGCCCATGGCAAGTCGCGCTCTGGCACATCGCCGCTGGTGCGTCACCGCGGCAACTCACTGGCAACGCGAGCATCGGCTGGTTTGTCGGCGCAACAGCTGATCGGTCGACAGTGATCTATCAGCAGGGATTTGGTGAGGACACGGTCTTCACCGCCATCTGCCTGCGTATCAACGGCACAACAGTGACCAGCACGCCGCTTACACTGCCTTTCGATCAGGGTGTGCGTGGCAACTTCGGCTTTGTAGACACGCCCTATGGAACCAGAACCGAGACATCGCCACGTCTTGCAGACGGTCGGATGGTTGTCGCCATTCACTATCCGACCAACAGCACAGGTGCGGCGCGCGGTGCGTTCTATGCCTTCCAGCCAGGTTGCGGTTCTTCCCAATTCGAGC
>JAYUYF010000761.1:0-2624 GCA_043752605.1 Roseiflexaceae bacterium | reverse complement strand
ATATTGGGGAGCAGCGTCTTGTCGAGCGCTTGCAACTGGCTATCGTCGGCCAGGATATCCACCGCATAGTCCGATGGTACCACGATATCGTAGCCGGAATTGCCGGCACGGACCTTGGCTATCATATCTTCGTTGGCATCATAATTGTCGACGATCAGCTTGACACCGTATTCGGTCTCAAACTGGCTCACGATCTCAGGCGAAATATAATCTGTCCAGTTGAAGAACCGCAGTTCGGCCGTCAGCCGCGATTTATCGACGACCAGATCATCACCAGCAGCGACGACTGCTGCCGTCGGTGCTACACTACCAGCCGCTGTGGGCTCTGCAGCCGGTGAGCCTGGCGTCGCATTGCCGCACGCGCTGATCAGCAGCAGCGCCGGGAGTAACAAAGACCAGCGAAACGTTTTCACCATTGTCCAACCTCCTGAGGAATTTACCGCGCAAAAGAATAGCAGAGAGTATACCAGATGTATACTCTTCCTGCGTTGAGCGCTTGAAAGGATCACGTATGCACCCGATCGATATCGCTGAAATTCGCGCCTGGCTCCACGAAGCTGGCGCGCTGGCACTCAGCTATTTCAATGCAACCAGCGGCTGGCAGAAACCAGACCAGACGCCCGTCAGCGCCGCAGATCTGGCCGTCGAGGCGTTGCTGGTCGAACGCCTGCGACGACGCTACCCAGAACACAACATCGTCGGTGAAGAACAGACGCGTCATCAATCCAACAGCCCCTATCTCTGGGCGCTCGACCCGATCGACGGCACCGGTGCCTTCCTCTCAGGGTTACCACTGTGGTGTATCTCGCTCGGCCTGTTGTACCACAACGAACCGGTCGCAGGCGCGATCTATTTCCCCGTCACCAGTGAGTATTACACCACCGCCGGTGATGGCCGCGCCTACCGTGATGAACAGCTCCTCGCGGTGGCCCACCTCGGCACACAGCTCCCCGAGCAGTGGCTCGCGGTACCCTCAGATGCCCACCGCCGTCTGCAGATCACGTACCCCGGCAAGACCCGCTCGCTCGGTGGTGCCGCCGCATCGATATGTTATGTCGCCCGAGGTAGCGCGGTGGCCGGTATCATTGGCCCTGTCGCGCTCTGGGATGTGGCAGCCGGGTTTGCGATCCTGGCGGCGGCGGGTGGCGTGGCCACCGATTTGCACGGCGCACCCGTCCAGGCCACCGCGCTTGACCCAACCAGGACGATCCTTCTCGGCCACGCAACGGTGCTGGAGCAACTACGGCCACAAATCGCGCGCAAATAATACAGAACCCGGATGAGCGCGTAGGGCTCATCCGGGTTTTGAGTCACCGTCATACGATAGCTATGTTCCGCGCGGGAGACCGAGTCGGTTTGGCCTAGCGCTTGGTATACTGTGGTGCCTTACGCGCGCGCTTGAGACCTGGCTTCTTGCGCTCCTTGATGCGCGGGTCGCGGGTCAACAGGCCGGCCGCTTTGAGCGCCGGGCGAAACGTGCTATCGACATCAAGCAGCGCGCGCGCGATGCCGTGCCGCACTGCCATCGCCTGACCTGAGGCACCGCCGCCACGCACCTTGACGAGGACATTGAACGAGCCCACGGTGCCGGTCAAGTCGAACGGGCGCATCAATTCGCGCTCGAAGAGCTCACGCGCGCCAAATTGTGCCGCCATAGTGCGGCCATTGACCACAAACTGGCCCGTGCCGGGGAAGAGGCGCACGCGCGCTACCGCTTCCTTGCGGCGGCCCGTCCCCTGAAAATAGCGCTTGTCTGTCATGATTGCTCCCTGCAATTATCCGCGCACGCGCGGCGTATAAATTTTCGGCTGCTGTGCGGCGTGCGGGTGGCGCTCACCCGAGTAGATCTTCAGCTTGGTGATCTGCTGGCGGCCGAGGCGCCCTTTCGGCAGCATACCCTTGACGGCAAATCGCAAAATGCGATCCGGGTGAGTCGCCATCATCCGCTTGTACGTCACCGCCTTAAAGCCACCAGGATAGTTCGAGTGGCTGTAATACATCTTCTGGTCGGATTTTCGACCCGCGATCGCCACCTTCTCGGCGTTGATCACCACGACAAAATCACCACCATCAAGGTTCGGGCTGTAGGTCGGCTTGTGCTTGCCGTGCAACAACGTCGCGATCTGCGTCGCGAGGCGACCGAGATACTGGCCAGCCGCATCGACAATATACCAGTCGCGCGTGATTTCCGAACCCTTCTGAAAATAAGTCTTCATCTGCATATCCTAACTCGAACGCTGCTCCCCGGCGTCTGCTCCGGAATATTCCGGCCACACAGCCTCGGGGTAGTGCACTGCCATTAAACACAATCCGTGCGCCGGTGCCGGTTGCCCGACTTGCCGACGATCATGGCTTGCCAGCGCCGATGCCACACGTTGTGCATCGGCGCGTCCCTCACCAACCAGTAGTAGTAAACCTACAATGTTGCGTACCATTTGCCGCAAAAACGCATTGGCCGCGATATCGATCACCACAAGTGGCTGCTCCCAGAGCAGTTGCTCGTGTACTGCAAGCGCCAGACACGTTCGCACCGTTGAACCCTCGGGTGGCCCGCTCATAAACGCCGCAAAATCATGCGTGCCCACTAGCTCCTGCCCGGCCACGTGCATCGCCGCCACATCGAC
>JAYUYF010000760.1:0-6625 GCA_043752605.1 Roseiflexaceae bacterium | reverse complement strand
TGATCAACCGCGATGACCAGCTCGACCAGACCGTCGACCAGATCACCGCGATCGTGCTGGCCGAGAAGCAACGCGTCTTCCCGCGCCGCCCGACGATCGATTGACCACGGCAAACCAACGGTTTCAACCAGACAGGATACACAATGACCCTTCAGGATCAGCTCAAGAACGATATGAAAGATGCCATGCGCGGCCGCGAAGAGCTGCGGCTCGGTGTCATTCGCATGGCGCTGGCGGCGCTCCAGCAGGCGCAGATGGGGAAAGTCAAAGCCGAGTTTGACCGCGTCGGCGAGGAGGGTGCCGCAGATGTCGATCGCACGGCTGCGCTGAGCGAGACCGAAATGCAGGCCGTCGTCGCTAAAGAGATCAAGCGCCGCCGCGAGGCTGCCGAACTGTATCTCAAGGCCAATCGGCACGAGTTGGCCGCGCAGGAAGAGGCCGAGGCGGGCATCCTGGCGGGGTATCTCCCCGCACAGCTCAGCGCAGAAGAACTGCGGCCGCTGGTGGCGGCGGTAATCGCCGAACTGGGGGTACGCGGCCCGGCCGACCAGAGCAAGCTGATGCCAGTACTGATGCAGCGCCTCAAGGATCGCGCCGAGGGGCGGACGATCAACCAGGTGGCGCGCGAATTACTGGCGGAGCAACGCTAGCCAGTGGCCACCACACTGCACGAACGCGTTGCGCGCGCACGCGCACGCACGCTGCCACCGGTCACGCCTGTGCGCCGCCTCCCGGTCTGGCTGACGGCCGCGCTGATCGTCTGGTTGCTGCTATGGGCCTCGCTGCTGATCGATTTCTCGGCGGTGCGCGATCTCCAGCCCGGTGAACCGAGCACAGTCAGCGTGACGGCCGAGCGCACGGTCAGCTATGTCAGCGCATGGCGCACCGAGCAGGAGCGCATCAGCGCCGAGAACAGCCCCGGTACCGTGATCACACGCCGCGATCCGACTATCCCGGTGCAGCAACGGGCACAACTGCTGACACTACTCCAGACGGTGGCGCAGATCCGCGATGACCCGACGATCGGGCGCGATGGTGCGATCGCGCAGCTGGCGGCGCTGCCGAGCAACACGCTGGTGATCTCAAATGTGCTTGCGGTTCAGATCTATCAGCTCGAGGATAGCCAGTGGACAGAGGTGCGGCGGCGCTCGGTCGAGCTCTACGATCGTGCGCTCAGTACCTACGAATTTTCGCTCGATGAGGCCACAGTACGCAATCTGCGCCAACTCTCGCTGCCATACTGGGCATCACTGGCGGCGGCCGCCGAGACGCGCGAATTGATGGTGCTGTTGAGCGGTGCGTTTCTCAAAGCCAACAATGAGGTCAATATCGAGGCGACACGCCAGGCAAAGCAGGTGGCCCGTGATGCCGTCAGCCCGGTGACTGTACGTGTACAGAGCGGCGAGAGTGTCGTGCGTCAGGGTGATCTGGTCACTCCAGATGTAATCGAGCGGCTCGAAGCACTCGGCAAATTACGCAGCAGCCGGTCGCCGCTCCAGATCCTTGGCTACGGCGTGATCGCGCTGCTGTGCGCCGCGATCTATGCCGCCGCGATCGCCATCCCCAATCTTTCGCGGGCGCGCGGCCGCTCGCTGGTGTTGCTCACCGCGCTGACGATCCTGACCGCAGTCATCGTGCGCCTCGTACTCAGCTTTGGCACGCTGGCGGCCGCGATCCCGATCACAACGACCGGGCTACTGGTGGCTGCACTCTACGGCCGGATCCCGGCGGTCGCGATCGTCGCTCTGCTGACGCTCTACGTAGCCTCGCTCACTGACGGCGCGGTAGATGCGATGGCGGCGATCGTCCTCGGCGCGGCGGCGGGCGTGATCGCGATGCGGCGCGTCGAGCGTTCGCTCGATTTTATCAGTGGCGGCGCGCTCGGCGGGCTTGTCGCGGCCTGCACCTGGGCCAGCTTCCAGATCATCAGCGCCAACGGCTGGGACGCGAGCGGCTTCTGGCGCGAGTTGCTCCTCGGCACGCTGGCCGGCACGGCGGCCGGCGTCGTCGCGCTCGGGCTCTATAATACCTGTGGGCCACTGGCCGGGCTGGTGACGCCGCTGCGTTTGATGGAACTGGCACACCCGGCGCGACCATTGCTGCGCAAGCTCATCCGTGCGGCACCCGGCACGTATTACCACAGCGTCTCGGTCGGCAATCTGGCCGAGAGCGCGGCCGAGGCGGTGGGCGCAGATGCGCTGCTGCTGCGCGTGGCATCGTACTATCACGATATCGGGAAGTCGATTCGGCCATATTTCTTTACCGATAATCAGAGCGACCGCGGCAACGTCCATCAGGAGCTCGACCCACGTACCAGCGCGGAGATTATTATCGATCACGTGCGTGAGGGGATCAAGATGGCGCACACTGCCGGGCTGCCGCAGCCAATCATCGATTTTATCCGCACCCACCACGGCTCGGGCATGGTGCGCCACTTCTATAATCTGGCGTTGCAGCAGAGCGATGATGTCGATCCGGCCGATTTTACCTACCCCGGGCCAAAACCACAGACGCGCGAGCAGGGCATCATGATGCTCGCCGACACGGTCGAGGCCACCGTACGCGCCAAGGTGCAACACGGCAAAGTAATCTCGGCGCGCGAGGGCAACAACGGCACACCACGCAGCGAAGTACAGACGCTCGAAGAACTCGTCAACGAGCTGATCGACGAACGCGTCGCCAGCGGCCAACTCGATGAGTGCCCGCTGACGCTCCAGGATATCCGCCGCATCCGCGTGGCATTTGTGACCACGCTTCAGGGGATCCATCATCCACGCGTTGAATATGCCCAGTCCGGGCGCGAACTACGACGGAGATAACCATGACGATGACCGAAACAATGACGGCGCGCGGCTGGCGCGGGCCGATGGATGCCGTGGCCTTCGACGCGCCGGGCATCCGCCAGCGGCTCGCCGATCTGGACGCGCCGTGCTATCTGGTGCGCGATGCCGGGCGGCTCGGGGCCACTGGCGCGGGCGAAGATACACCCGGCGCGCTCGCCGAATTGCCGCTCATCGCTGCGCTGCCGCCGCTCGCACCCAGCCGGCTGGGCAACCCGGCCTTCGCCCGGCGCTTTGGCGTGCGCTACGCCTACGCGGCGGGGGCCATGGCAAATGGTATCGCCTCCGAAGAGCTGGTAATTGCGCTCGGTCAGGCCGGGTTGCTCTGCTCGTTTGGCGCGGCTGGCCTCACGCCACCACGTATCGAAGCGGCGATCGCGACGATCCAGGCCGCGCTGCCACACGGGCCATACGCCTTCAACCTGATCCACAGTCCCTCGGAGGAGGCGATCGAGCGCCGCGCAGTTGATCTGTTTCTGGCCCACGGGATCACGATTGTCGAGGCGTCGGCGTTTCTTTCGCTCACGCCGACGATCGTACGCTACCGGCTCGCCGGGCTGAGCCAGGATGCGCAGGGGCGTGTGGTGGTGCGCAACCGCGTGATCGCGAAGGTCTCGCGCCGCGAGGTGGCCGAGCCATTTCTGCGCCCGGCACCAGCAGCAATGGTGCAGCAACTGCTCGCCAGTGGCGCGGTCACCGCCGAGCAGGCCGCGCTCGCCGCACGGGTGCCGATGTGCGATGCGCTGACGGCCGAGGCCGATTCGGGTGGCCACACGGATAACCGCTCGCTGGTGTGTCTGTTTCCGGCGATGCTGGCACTCCGCGATGCCATCCAGGCTGAGTTGCGCTACGCCGAATCGCCGCTGGTTGGCGCGGCCGGCGGGATCGGCACACCGATGGCGGCGCTGGCGGCGTTTGCGATGGGTGCAGATTATATTGTGACTGGCTCGGTCAATCAGGGCTGCATCGAATCGGGCGCATCGCCGCACAGCCGTGCACTGCTGGCGCAGGCCGATTCGGCCGATGTGATTATGGCTCCGGCCGCCGATATGTTTGAGATGGGCGTCAAGGTGCAGGTGCTCAAGCGCGGCACCATGTTTGCGCAGCGCGCGCAGAAGCTGTACGACATCTACCGCAGCTACGACAGCATGGCCGCAATCCCGGCCGCCGAGCGCGCGCAGATCGAGCAGCAAATCTTCCGCCGCAGCCTCGATGATATCTGGGCAGGCACGCGCGCGTACTTCCTCGATCGTGATCCCGAGCAGGTCGAGCGCGCTGAAGCCAACCCGAAACGGCAGATGGCGCTGGTGTTCCGCTGGTACCTCGGTCTCTCATCGCGCTGGTCAAACGCGGGCGAGGCCGGGCGCGAGCTCGATTATCAGATCTGGTGCGGGCCAGCGATGGGTGCGTTCAACGAGTGGACGCGCGGTACATATCTTGAACAGCCGGGTGCGCGGCGGGCGGCCGAGGTGGCCGAGCATATGATGCGCGGTGCCGCCTACCTGGCACGGATCCAGCAACTCCGGCTGGCGGGCGTACCCGTGCCGCCACAGTTTGCACACTATCTGCCTGCACCGATCCGTGTCTAATCGGCATTGTGTACGGACGCAGCATGCTGCGTCCCTTCGCACAACTCCCATAGATGCGCGTTACACGGTATCGTACTCAGCGTGCTACAATAATGTTAGTGTGGGTCACACAACGGCGTGTGGCCTACACACAGATGGGTGAGGCAAAGCCATGACGCTGCTCTATACGACGCTCGGTGCACGACGGCGTGACCAACTTGGCATGATCCTGCCGCACGAGCACGTGTTTGTCGATCTGCGCACCCCGGAGACCCCCGGCCACGGTGTCGCGGCGGCCGATGATGTCTTGCGGCTCATGGGTCTGCCGATCGCCGCCGCTGCCGTCGCGGGCGTCAGCGCGATCGTCGATTGCGGCCCGATCGGCGTTGGTCGCCGCGCCGATATTCTCAAACATGTCTCCGAAGCCACGAGTATGCCGATCGTCGTGCCAACCGGCATTTACCGCGAACCGTGGGTGCCCGCCTGGGCGCTGGCCGCCAGCGAGACCACGCTGGAAGACTGGATGCGCGGCGAGCTCGATGACCAGATCGAGCACAGCGGCGTGCGCGCTGGCTTTATCAAGCTCAGTGCGGGCGATGATGGCATGACCGACGCCGAACGCAGGATTCTGCGTGCCGCCACTCGTGCTGCCACCACGAGTGGTGCCGCGATCGGCAGCCATACGATCCGTGCACAGGTCGTCCACGATCAGCTTGATACGCTCGAAGCTACCGGCGGCGATCCATCCCGCTTTGTCTGGATCCACGCCAGCGCCGATACCCTCGCAACCAACCTGGAGATTGCGGCGCGCGGTGCATGGATCGAGTATGACTGGATCGGCGAGCCCGCAGATGACCCGATGTTTATCGAGCGTGTGCTGCGCATGTGCGATGCTGGCTATGCCGATCGGCTGCTGCTCAGCCACGATCGCGGCTGGTATGATCCGGCCCAGCCCGGCGGCGGGCGGCCAAAGCCGTATACCTACATCATCGAGGTCTTTCTACCACGGCTACGCGCCGCCGGTGCCAACGATGCGCTCATCCACCAACTGACGGTCGTCAACCCGTTTGCTGCCTTCTCACGCTAGATGAGAAAATCGCGCCACAATGTCAGCATTGCGCCACACGACGTTGTTCTATGCTACGATACACCTGTACCCGCAACTGGTTGACGAGGGAGAGTATGGCGAAGCTAAAAGTTGGCGTGCAGCTGCACCCGCAGCACACGACGTATGAGTCATTTGCCGCAGGCGTACGCCGCTGCGAAGAGCTTGGTGTCGATTCGGTCTGGAACTGGGATCACTTCTTCCCGCTCTATGGCGAGAAAGATGGCCCGCACTTTGAGGGTTGGACGATCCTGACGGCTATGGGCGTGCTCACGAGCCGCGTCGAGGTGGGCTGCCTGGTGACCTGCAATAGCTACCGCAACCCGCAGTTGCTGGCCGACATGGCGCGCACGCTTGATCATATCACCAGCGGCCGCGCGATCCTGGGCATCGGCGCGGGCTGGTTCGAGCGCGATTACACCGAGTACGGCTACGAGTTTGGCACGGCAGGTGACCGGCTGCGGTCGCTGGGCGCGGCGCTACCGGTGATCAAGGATCGCTGGAGCAAGATGAACCCGCAGCCACATCGGCCGATCCCGATCCTGATCGGTGGCGGCGGTGAGAAGGTCACGCTCAAGCTTACCGCCCAGCACGCCGATATCTGGCACGGTTTTGGCCCGGCTGAGAATTTCGCGCACAAAAACAGCGTGCTGAACGACTGGTGCGCCGAGGTTGGCCGCGATCCGGAGGCGATCGAGCGCAGTGTTTCGCCCGGCGATAGCACCGATTACAACGCGTTCTACGAGGTCGGCGCGACGCATATCATTATCGGTATGGGTGACCCGTGGGATTACGCCAAGATCGAGCAACTGGTGGCCTGGCGTGAGAATACCAAGGCATAATCGTTGTCTACGACACGTGCGCTCCTCGCTCCCGCGTGCGGGAGCGAGGCCGGGGGTGAGGGCTGAACCAGCGATACCCGCCAATCGTTGGCCTGTTTGATAGCGGCGTCGGCGGCGGTACGGTGCTACGCGAGTTGCACGCACTGCTGCCGCACGCCGATCTGCTGTTGCTTGCCGATCAGGCGCGCTGCCCGTACGGTGAGCGGTCGCGCGCGGATCTGATCGCGATTGCGCAGAGCAATACGCGCCTGCTGCTCAGCTACGGCGCAC
>JAYUYF010000759.1:0-2628 GCA_043752605.1 Roseiflexaceae bacterium | reverse complement strand
TACGAGCCCGGAGGCACGATGCACTCATTGCTCCAGAGCGAGATCCACGCCCAGCCCACCACGCTGACACACTTGATCGAACGCGAGACGGCGCACATCCGCACGATCGCCGCAACCCTGCGCGCGCGGCGCTTCAGCTATGCGCTGATCGCCGCGCGTGGCACATCAGACAATGCGGCGCGCTACGCGCAGTATCTGTTTGGTACGCTGCTCGGCTTGCCCGTGGCGCTCGCCGCCCCCTCGCTGCACACCCGCTACGGCGCACCAATGCGCTTTGATGATGCACTGGTGATCGGGATCTCGCAATCGGGTCAATCGCCCGATATCTGCGCGGTTGTCGCGGCCGCACGCGCCGCTGGTGCGCCGACGCTCGCGATCACCAATGTCGATGGCTCGCCGCTCGAAGCCGCTGCCGCGCAGCGGATCGCGCTCCACGCCGGGCCCGAGCGCAGCATCGCCGCCACCAAGACCTATACCGCGCAGCTCGTGGCGCTGGCGTTGCTCGGCTTTGCACTCGCGGATGATCAAGCTGGAATAGTGGCGCTGACGCAGATCCCGGCGGCGGTGGACGCGACGCTGGCGCTCGATGCGATGCTGGCCGAGATTGCGCAGGCCGAGCGCGGGATGCAGGCGGCGGTGACGATCGGGCGCGGCTACAATTTTGCTACCGCGCACGAGACCGCGCTCAAACTCAAAGAACTGACCTACGTGCCGGTCGAGCCCTATTCGGCCGCCGATTTCCAGCACGGCCCGATCGCCATGGTGCGCGAAGCGTTCCCAATCATCATAACCGCACCACACGGTGTGCTCGCCGATGATCTCGCCGAGCTTGCGCAACGGCTGCGTGGCCTGGGCGCGCGGCTGATTGCGATCAGCGATGTGCCCGCGATCCTCGCTGCCGCGCAGCACGCCGTACCGCTGCCGCAACGCGTCGATGAACGTCTGTCGCCAATCACCGCCGTAGTGCCCGGTCAGTTGCTCGCGTTCCACCTCGCGCGTGCCCGTGGCGGCGATCCCGATGCACCACGCACGATCCGCAAGGTGACCGAGACGACATAAAGGCGCGTTTCCTGCACCAGTCCTGAGGTGATCAATGCTCTCAGCAGACAAAATTCAGCAACTGCTCAATGCCTATCCGGTTGTATACGCTGCTGGCAATGTTGAGTCCCTTCTGCTGTTTCTTCGGCAGCAGGGATGCTCGATACTTGACTGTATCAAGGTGTTGCATAGCCAGGGTGTATCCCTGGCAGAGGCAAAGCGGCGCGTCCATTTGAGCGAGACCTGGTCTGATATACGCCCGCAGGTTGATGATCTGCACGACCAACTACAAGAATTGGCCGATATCTAGAACGAAGCCCGCGCTAACCCCGCGCGCCGCTCAAACACCGCCAGCGCCTCCAGATGCGGCGTCTGCGGGTACATGTCGTAACCCACCAGCTGTGTGAGCGTGTACCCTTCCGCCAGGATGCTGGCATCTTCGCGCTGCGTGGGTGGGTTGCACGAGAGGTACACGATCCGCTGCGGAGCCAGCCGCAATAGCTCGCGGCACACCACCTCGCCCATGCCGACACGCGGTGGATCGGACACCACCACATCAAAGCTCGCCGGCGGCAGGGTCTGTAGCGCGTCAGCCACATCTTCGGCGCGCACAGCGACGTTGGCGGCACCGTTCGCGGCCGCATTCTCGCGCGCCAGCGCCGCGCTCTCGGCCACCGACTCGACGCATAGCACCGACTCTGCCGCATCCGCGATCTGGAGCGCGATCGTGCCCACCCCGCCGTACAGATCGGCCACCCGCGGGCGCACTACGCCGCCCGCAAACACCGCCGTGCGGATCGCCGCCAGCAGTGGTTCGAGCAGCGCCACATTGTTCTGGAAGAACGTATTGGCTTCGATCGCCAGCGTCGCGCGCCCGGCACGCATCGGCAGCCGCGCCGCACCCCAGATCTGGCGCAACGCCCCAAACGAGATATCGGTGCGGGTATCGTTTACCAGCCAGTGAAATCCGAGCACGCCGGGTTGGGCCAGCGCGTGCTGCGCGAGCGCGTCCATCGCGGCTGGCAGTACCGCCGACGCCTCCGGCGCGCTGGTCACGGCTGCGAGCAGCAATTGATCGTCCGGGCTGCGGCGTACCACGATATAGCGCAAATACCCCGCGTGCGAGCGCAGGTTGTAATCGGGCATGCCGAGTGCGATCGCGCGCTCATAGGTGCTGCGCGCAGCACCGAAGGCGTGCGTTGGCAAGAGCAGGCACTGGCTCAGATCGATGATATAGTTGAATTTGCCGCCGCGCCGCAGCCCAAAGCGCTCCTTGCTCGCGACATAATCCATGCGCGTGCGGTAGCCCAGCGGTGCGGGCGAAGGCACGACCGCCAGTGGTGCCAGCGCCTGTGCATCCGCCGAATCCTCCCAGATTGCGTGCAGCGCGTGTATCTTTGCCGCAACCTGGTCAGCATAGCTGCGGTTCTGCAGCGCGCAGCCACCACAAAAATCGCCCGGCGGCGCGTGCGGGCACGGCGGAGTCACCGGCTCGGCCGCGCGTGCGGTGTCGATCACAAAGCGCCGAAATTGTTTGGTGGGCGAAATAGCCATGCGACTCTCATACCGGTACGGCCAAAGCAGTGCTTC
>JAYUYF010000758.1:0-2629 GCA_043752605.1 Roseiflexaceae bacterium | reverse complement strand
GCCGCGCCCGCCGCCACCTACCGATCCAGATGATACGGTACGCTGAGCACGTTCTTGCCGCGGCGGAAGAACAACGCCGCTTTGAGTTGCAGGCCGGTCTGGTTGTGTAGCGGGTAATGCCACCATTTTGTCGGCACAAATTCGGGCAGAATGATCGTCATTACATCATCGCCGTAGCGATTTTCGATCTTGTAGATATACTCGAGCAGCGGCTCGACCAGCAAGCGGTACGGCGATGGCACAATTTCGAGCGGCACACCGCTGCCCCACTGCTCCCACTTCTTTTTGAGCTTCTCCGTCGCGTCGGCATCGAGATCGACATACAGCGCGGTGACGTTATCTGGCGCGACCGAGAGCGCATACTGCAAGGCCGGTACGACGCCTTTGTGGATCCCGCTGATCAGCACCACCGCCGTGTGGCGGCGAACCGCCTGTGGCGGCGGCGCATCGGTGAGCGAGAGCTGGCTCGCGACCTCACGGTAGTGCCGGTTGATACTTTTGAGCAGTACGACCATCAAGGGGATGAGCAAAACGATCGCCCATGCGCCTTCGATAAACTTTGTTACCGCCAATACAAGTAGCACGATGCCGGTGATCAATGCACCAAAGCCATTGACGAGCGCACCCCAGCGCCAGCCCTTCGCTCTGGTATTTGTCCAGCGGCGCACCATACCAACCTGCGAAATCGTAAACGACGTAAACACACCCACCGCGTACAGCGGCAGCAACGATTGCTCGCGCGCACCAAACGCGACGACCAGCACACTCGCGACCAGCCCCAGCGCAATAATGCCGTTCGAAAACACCAGCCGGTCGCCGCGCTGGGTAAACTGGCGCGGCAAAAAGCGGTCACCCGCCAGAAAAAACGACAGCCGCGGGAAATCGGCAAACGCAGTGTTCGAAGCCAGAATAAGGATCAGCATCGTCGCAATCTGCACGACATAATAAAACGGCGACCCGTTGCCAAAGATCGAGCGCGCCAGCTGCGAGGTGGCGGTCTCGGGCTCGGCGGCACCGTCAGGGATGATCTGGTATGCGCCGGCCAGCACCGTAATGCCAAGAAACATCGTACACAGCAACACGGCCATGATCGCGAGCGTGATCGTCGCGTTGCGCGGCTCGGGCTTATTGAATGCGGGTACGCCATCCGCGATCGCTTCGATACCGGTGAGCGCAGTACAGCCCGCAGCAAATGCGCGCAATACCAGAAAGATCGTCAGCGGCTGGAGCTCGGTGGGGAAGTGCGTCACCGGTGGTGGTGCAGGTGGCACAACCTGCCCGGTCGCCATCTTGTACAGGCCAAACACGATCATGCCCAGCATGCTCACCACAAACGCATAGGTCGGGATCGCAAACATGCTGCCTGACTCTTTCATGCCGCGCAGGTTGGCGACCGTGACCAGTGCGATCAAGGCGACGGCCAGCTCGACACGAAATGGTTCGAGCCAGTGCAGTGCCGAGGTGATCGCCGCCACTGCCGCAGACATGCTGACCGCCACCGTCAGAATATAATCGATCAACAATGCTGACGCCGCCGTCAGCGATGGAATGATACCCAGGTTCTCGCGCGCGACAATATAGGTGCCGCCGCCCTGTGGATACGCGCGGATTGTCTGGCTGTAAGAATACGAAACGGTGATCAGCAGTAGCGCAATGCCGATGCCGAGCGGCGTCGCGAGGCCGAGCACGGCCGGCCCGGCGACCGCCAGCGCGATCAGGATCGCTTCGGTCGCGTAGGCCACCGAGGAGAGTGCATCCGAGGAGAAAACCGCGAGTGCAATCCGTTTTGGTAGCCGTTCGTGTGCAAGTTGCTCGTTGGAGAGCGGCTGGCCCACGACCATCCGTTTGAGCGTCGAAAGCATGACATTCCTTGTGTGTAATCTGTCACGATTGGAGGGAGCGCGGGGAGTGCGACTGTGTGATCGGCATTGATACGAGACACGAGGTGCCCTGAGCGCGGCTCACTCATCTGGGATTCATCATAGCACTTTGCCGATCGTCGGTCAAGTTGACAGCCATTCACCACGCTGCTATACTTTGATAAAGATACATATCGACGAGGATCGGGACTAGTACGCATCATTTGTGTCGTTCAGAGAGCCCCCGGCTGGTGTGAGCGGGGCACGACAACAGGTGCCGAATGGGCCCGGGAGTCGCGGAGCGAACCTGACGCAGGTCAGTAGTAGGAGCCGCCGGTTTCGCCACCGTTAGCAGGCGCGGGGTATCGAGCCACGGCTCCGTACTCGCAGAGCGTGTCGGCGCGTGAGTGTCGGCGAAGCGGGGTGGTACCGCGAGAGCATCGCCTCTCGTCCCTGTTCAGGGCGAGGGGTTTTTGATTCTCGATAAGGAGGCCACCAGTGGACGACACGATCAAGTATCTGCTCTCCGAAGACCAGTTGCCCAAAGATTGGTACAACATCCAGGCCGACCTGCCGACACCGGCCCCGCCGCCGCTGCACCCCGGCACCGGCCAGCCGCTTGGCCCGGCCGATCTGGCACCGCTCTTTCCGATGGAGCTGATCAAGCAAGAGGTCAGTACCGAGCGCGCAATCGCGATCCCCGAAGAAGTCCGCTCGATCTACCGCCAGTGGCGGCCATCGCCGCTCTACCGCGCACGGCGGCTTGAGGC
>JAYUYF010000757.1:0-2631 GCA_043752605.1 Roseiflexaceae bacterium | reverse complement strand
ACGAGTGCGCCCACGCACTGGCGGCCAAACATTTTGGGCGCACCATCCCGCGTGGTGGCATCATTTTGTACTTTGGCATGCCGACGCCGTTTGTCGATACCAGCGATGTCTGGCGCTCGCCACGCAACGCGCGCGTGCTGGTCTCGGCCGTCGGCCCGATGGCCGATGTCTTTATCGGCTCGCTGGCGGTGATCGCGGCAGCACTGCTGGGCGGCACCGCCCCGGATGCAGCGTCGCTGGCGCTCAAGCTGGCGATTGTGTCGTTTGCGTCGGGTCTCTTTAACCTGAATCCACTGCTCGAATTCGACGGCTATTTTATCCTTGTCGATCTGTTGCGGCTGCCAAATCTGCGCCAGCGCTCGATCGCGTTTCTCAATGGCCCATTCTGGCAGAAGCTGCGCGCGCGCGCGGTGTTTACCACCCACGAACGGATCTTCGCGGGCTACGGCGCGGCTACCAGCGTGTATGCGTTGCTGTCGATCGCGCTGGCGGTGGTCTTCTGGAACCGCCAGCTGGTGACGCCGTTGCTCGGGTTGCTGGGTGGTAGCTGGTACGAGCAAGTGCTGGGTGTCGTGTTGCTGCTGCTGACCGTCGGCCCGGTGCTGGCGGTGCTGGCGCTCACCGGCTGGGAGGCGGCGCAACTTGGCGTGGCCTGGCTGCTGGCGCGCAACTACGGCCGCCGCCCACGGCTGCTGGCGGCTGTATCGGCGCTCAGCGCGCTGGCGCTGGCGCTGCTGGCGTATAGCACCGAAGCCGGCCTGTATAGCTGGCTGGGTGTCGTGATCGCCGATCTGCTCTGGGCGCTGGCGCTCGGCGCGATCGTCCTTTGCCTGCCCGATTACCGGCGCGCGGCGCTCTACCCTGCGCTCACGCTGATGACGATCACCACCGGCTGTAGCGCGGCGGCCGGTCTGGTGCGCGCGCTCGCGCCCGACACCTGGATCTGGATCGCGCTCGACGGCGCGGCGGCGGTCACGCTGTTGCTGGCGGCTTTCACCACGCTGCTCGATGTCGATCTGCGGCTCGCTCCACTCCACGAGCAATTACTCGTGGTGGTGATGATGATGTTATCGTTTGCGATCGGTAGCCTGGCGCTCTTCAGCGCGTTTGCGGCGCGCACGGTTTCGGCACCACTGCTGCTGCTCGCGGCCGCCCCGGCGTTCTTTGGCGCGCTGGCGCTGGCACTTTTGCTCCAGCATCTGTTTAGCATGCGCGGCTCGCGGCTGCGCTGGGCCTGGCTTCTGCTCTGGGGCGGTGTACTCGCACGCGTCATCGGCTATGTCATCGATCTGCAACGCCCCACGCCCGCGTTTGATGTGCTGGCCGCCGGGCTGTGGGCGGCAGCCTGGCTCACGCATTATGCCAGTATTCGCACCCCGGTGGCCGATGAAACCCGCTGGCAGCACCAACCGAGTATCAGCGAGGGCGAACGGTTGACGCGCGCGTTTCAGTTTTGCTATGCGACCTGCTACCGCCGTCTGCGCACGGTCTATGGCGAGCGCCGCGCGCGCGCATTTGATGATCGCATGGACGTGCTAGCGGCGACGGCCGACTGGGATGTGACGCTCGACCGCGACCGCGCGCGCGTCGGCGCGGGCCTCCGCCAGCGGCCAGTGGCCGAGCAGGGTGCGCGCTTCGCCGAGGTGTTGCGTTATACCGTGAGCGAAATCGAGGTGCTGGCGGGTGCGGCCTTCGCCCGGCGTACAATGCAGGCGGCATACGATTTGTTGCCCTGGCCCGAACGCGAGACGGCTGGCCGGCTGTGTTTCCCCGATACACCGTGGGCGCGCGAGCTCTCCAGCAGCTTTGGCGATGCCCGCGCCGGGCGGCTGCGGTTGTTACGCCAGAATGATCTGTTTCTCACCGCCGATGATGCCGCGCTCGATGCCGTGTTGGCGCAAATCGAAGAGCGCCGCCTCGCCGCTGGCGCGTTGCTGCTGCGCGGTGGTGACCACCCCGATGGCCTCTGGATCGTCGATGTTGGCGAGATCGGCGCGCTGCGTGGCAACCAGATCATCGATGAGTTGCACCGTGGTGCGGTGATCGGTCAGCACGAGTTGCTGCATGATACGCCCGTCACACTTGATTACCAGGCGACGGTGTCGACCACCGTCCTGTTTGTCCCCGCGCACACCATTCGCGCGCTGCACGCGGCCACAAGCCCCAATGATATCGATCGGATCGCGGCGCTGCGGACGCTCGAACAGGTGCCACTGCTCGCGGGTGTGCCGCGCGATTTGTTGCGGCGGCTTGCCGGTACCGCCGAAGCACGCAGCTACCAGGCGCGTGAGTTGATCGTCCGTCAGGGTGTACCCAGCGGCTGGCTGTTTGTCATCCGCAGTGGCCGCGCCGCTGTCTTGATCCGCGAGCCCGACACCGCAGCCGCGCGCCGTGTCGCAATTCTTGGCCCGCAAGAGTTCTTTGGCGAGATGGAGATCATTCGCGGTGTGCCACCCGCCGCCACAATCGTGGCGCTCGATGATCTCCTCGTCTTTGCCGTACCCCATAGCGCATTCGCAGGTCTGCTCACCAGCCCTGGCCAGGATCTCGCGCGCGGCATGCGCCAGATCGTCAGCGGGCGGCTGGTGACGTTGCGGGACGGGGGGTAGAGACGCAAAATTTTGCGTCTCT
>JAYUYF010000756.1:0-2632 GCA_043752605.1 Roseiflexaceae bacterium | reverse complement strand
TGCCACCCACCAGCCGCACCTTCTCTTTCCACGGCAGCTTGAGATGGCGGCGCTTGATGTTGATCGCGCGCTGGATGGTGATCGGCGCGTTGTAAAACCAGGTATCCTCCACATGCAGCACGCCGGTATCCCCCACAATCGTGAGCCCGTGGTCATGCGGTGCGAGCAGGCTACAGGTCAGCCGTGCCACCACCCCCGATTTGAAGGTAATCACGCCCATGGCAAAATCGGGCGCATTGGCTGGGTCGAGCTGCTCGCCGGGCACTTTGTCGGGCATCAGGCACGCCGAGTAGGCGTGAACCGTGACGGCCGGGCCAAACATCGCGCACAACCACGGCACGATATAGCCCGCGTGCTCGAGCGTGGTTCCCACCTCAAACTCGTCTTTGTAGGGCCACGGTGTCCCCGATTCGCTGGCCCAGGCGCGGTACGGCATGCCGTACACCATGCCTTCGTCCATCTCGGCATACACCAGCCGCACCTTGCCGAGTTTGTTGCGCCGTAAGGCGCGCCAGACGCTCTGCGCAGTTTCGCCCAGCAGGCTACACGGCGCGGAGGCAAGCCGCAGACCACGCCGCTCGGCCTCAACTACCAACTCGCGCGCCTGGTCGATCGCCATCGCCAGCGGCTTCTCAGAATAGACGTGCTTGCCGGCCGCCAGCGCGGCTTTTGTTACTTCATAATGGTTGCGCGGATTGGTCAGATTGATCACCATCTCGACGCGCGGGTCGGTCAGCAGTTCATCGAGATGATGGTAGGCGACGGTGTCAAAATACGCGGCAAACTTTTGCGCACGCGCGTACACTTTATCCGCTACACCGAGCAATTCGAGGTGCGGGTGGTTTGGCAAAGTCCGCATGTAGTAATCGGCCACAAACCCACAGCCGACGATCGCGATCCGCATCAGTGCTCCTTCTCTTGCAGGGCGCGCCCCACGTAGCTGCCGAGCCGCACGATATAGCGGTCGAGGCTCATCTCATCGTCCATCAACTGCCGCCCGGCGCGCCCGAGATCTGCCGCGAGTTGTGGGTCGGCCAGCAGGCGGTTGATCGCTGCACGCAGCGCCGCGACATTGCCGGGCGGCACGTACAGCCCGTTCTGGCCATCGATAATCACATCGGTCTGGCCGCGTGTGCGCGAGCATATCACCGTACGCTCCATCGCCATCGCTTCCAGAATCGCGGTCACACCGGCCTGAAATTCGACATCGAACAGCGGCATCACGAGGAAGCTGCTATCGGCGTAGAGTTGGCGCAGGTCGTACTGGGTAAACTTTTGGATCGTCACATTGGCGGGGATCTGCTGGCCTTCGGTCGTGTCGGCCTGTTTGGCCCACGGGCTGGCGGCGGCGATCACCACATCGGCGTCGAGGTCGCGCACGGCTTCGATCAGCGTTGGGTAATCGCGGCGCTCAAGCCCCACCGCGCAGATCAGTGGCCGGGCGCGCGCCGCAGTCGTCACGTGCGCAGCACTGAAGAACTGAGTATCGACCATAAACGGCGTAAAGACTACCTGGCTGGCGGGCAAGCCCCAGCGCTGCATGAGAAAATCGCGCTGCACGCTGGCATACACGAGAAAGGTGTCGATCTGGCTCTGCACGCCCAGCCGATCAAGGAAGAACATTTTCTTGGGCACCGAGATAATATGCGTGATCATCAAATGCTTTGGCCGCGTGCCGCCGCGTGCCTTGAGCAGTGCGGCAAATGGCAACCCCACCTGCTCGCCATCGGTGAAGATGACATCATACCGCGCGCGCTGGGCAAAACAGGCGTAGGCCAGCACCAGATCCGCGCCGCCCAGCCGTTCGAGCGCCGGTGCCAGCCGGCCGACGATGCGGCGCGCGCCGCCATAATCGAGCAGGTCGGCGTCAAAATGGTGCGCCAGCGCCAGGTAATCGGGCGTCGGGCGTTCGCCGCGTGCGGCTTTGCCCGCCACATCATCCGGGATGTCCCCGGCGACGGTCAGCAATACACGCTTGTTCACGCGGCCCTCGCCTGGGTCTGTGCAGCATCGACCTCGGCTTTGATCAGCGCCATCAAATCGAGCGCATTGCGGCGCGCATCGTAGTGCTCGGCCACATAGCTCACCGCTGCCGCGCCAAGGCGGCGGCGCAACTCGGCATCCTCAATCAGCTGTTTTAGCGCATCCTTTAGCGCCGCACCATCGCCTACCGGTACAAGTAACCCGGTCTCGCCATCGCGCACCACCTCGGGGATCGCCGCAAGTTGCGTCGTCACGCTCGGCAGCCCGGCCGCGCTAGCCTCCGAGAGCACCATCGGCAGGCAATCGCCAAGGGTGGGTAGGCAAAAGATATCGCTCTCGTGATACAGGCGCTTCAGCTCCGGGGTGTTCGGCTGCAGACCGTGATGCACGATGATCCCCGGCTCATCTGGCACGGGGTCGCGCGTCGCAATATGCAACTCGGCACCCAGCGCGCGCAGCTCGCGGAAGGCCGCGATCATCAAGAAGCCGCCCTTGCGTTCGAGATCACCACCGACAAACAAGATTTTGACCGGGCCGTCGTTGCGGAGCATGCCTGCGGGCCGCGTCCAGTCTGTGGTATTGACGCCGGGTGGGATGACGGTAATCTTCTCGGCTGGTACATCGTATTCCTTGATGAGCCCGTCCTTAG
>JAYUYF010000755.1:0-2635 GCA_043752605.1 Roseiflexaceae bacterium | reverse complement strand
TCGTTGATCAGGCCGTAGGTGAAGGCAAAGAAGACCAGCAATGCCAGCGCCATCACCACCTCGGGCACCACGACGGGCAGATACACCAGTGCATCGACGCCGTTGCGGCCGCGAAACCGGTAGCGCTCCAGGCCCATCGCGAGCAGGGTGCCAAAGATCGTAGAAAAGATCGTCGACAGGGTGGCGACCGTCAGCGTGTTGATCGCCGCGCTGATCAGCCGCTCGTCGCGCAGCAGCGCCTCGTACCAGCGCAGCGTAAAGCCTTGCAACCGCGTGCCAAACGTATCTTCGGTAAACGAAAACAGCACCAGCACGATGATCGGCGCATACAGAAACAGATACAGCAGCCCGGCGTGCAACGAGAGCGCGGCCATGCCGAGCGAGCGCGGGCGGCCAGGAGTATCAGCGCGCGGGGTGGCGAGCGTCGGGCGGGTCTGCTCCATCAGCGATCCTCCTCAGTGGTGCTACGGAAGTAAAAGACAATCGCGACCGTGAGCACCGCCATAAACACGACCGCCATCGCCGAGCCGAGCGGCCAGTCGGGTGGGTTCGAGCGGGTGAAGAGCCGTTGCAGCAGATTGCCAAGGTAATCGACTTTGCCACCACCCAGTAGATCCGAGACCACAAATTGCCCGATCGTCGGGATGAAGACCAGCACGCTGCCCGCCGCAACGCCTGGCATGGTGAGCGGCAGCATGACCTTGCGAAACGCATTCCAGGTGTTTGCCCCCAGATCAGAGGCCGCTTCCATCAGTGTAAAATCAAAGCGCGCCAGCGAGGCATACAGCGGCAGCACCATAAATGGCAACTCGCCGTAGACCAGCCCGAGCAGCACCGCGCCCTCCGAAGGGTAGAGATTGGTGCGCGGCAGGCCAAACGCCTGGATCAGCTGGTTGAGCGGCCCGTTGTTGCCGAGGATGATCATCCATGCATAGGTGCGTACCAGAAAGTTGGTCCAGAACGGGATAAGGATCAGAAACAACAAAATTGTCTGCCGCCGTGCGGGTGAGCGCACCATGTAGAGCGCCAGCGGGTAGCCGAGCAGCAGGCAGATTACCGTGGTGACAAACCCGGTCCACAGCGAGCGCGCATAGGCATTGAGATACAGGCTCTCGGTGAACAGACGTGCATAATTGCCAAGATTGAATGTCCACTCGACGCGCCCGCTGCTGGTGTTGGTGGCAAAACTATACGCAACGACGACCAGCAGTGGCACGGCAAAGAACAGAATGAGCCACAACAGCCCCGGAAACAGCAGCAGCCACGGGTGCGCGCGCGGGTTGCGGCGCAGCGCGCGGAGCAGCGGATTGCGGTCATCCGGGGTGGGGAGCGTCGCGTTGGCCACCGGCATACCCTCTCAGTCAGTCAGTACCAGACCATTGCCAGCCGGCCACCAGAGCCAGCCCTCTTCGCCAGCCTGCCAGTAGGCGTTGCGATCCAGGGTTGACAGATCGTTCTGCTCCCAGGCGTCAAACGGCACCTCGCCGCCGAGCCGCACGCTGATACGCGTATCGCTGCCAATATAGACCACACGCTCGACGCGCACGCGAAACGTGTTGGTGGCGTGGGCGGGTGGCTCGGCCTGCGTCAGATGGACTTTCTCCGGGCGTACCGAGACCGCCACCGCATCACCGACATTGACCGTGCCAACGGCGCGGCCGATGACCGTCTGCCCGGCGGCGGTAATGATCGCCACATTGCCATCGGCGTGAATGGCAGTGACGGTTCCCTCGATAAAATTGGATTCGCCGATAAAATCGGCGACAAACCGGCACGTCGGTCGTTCGTAGATCTCAGTTGGCGAGCCGATCTGGAGCACCTTGCCACCATTCATCACCGCGATCCGATCCGACATCGTCAGCGCTTCTTCCTGATCGTGGGTGACATAAATAAAGGTGATGCCAAGCCGTTGCTGGATGCCCTTCAGCTCGATCTGCATCTCTTTGCGCAGCTTCATATCGAGCGCGCCCAGCGGCTCATCGAGCAGCAACACCTCGGGCTGGTTGACAATCGCACGGGCCAGCGCGACGCGCTGCTGCTGGCCGCCCGAGAGCATCTTTGGCCGCCGGTCGGCAAAGGTGCTCAACTGCACCATGTCGAGCGCATCTTTCACGCGCTCCGTCGTCTCAGACGCCGATATGTGCTTCATCTTTAAACCAAAAGCGATATTCTCTGATACCGACATATGCGGAAACAGCGCATACGATTGAAATACGGTATTGACGTTGCGCTGGAAGGGGGGCGTATTGCCGACGGGCTTGCCGTGCAGCCGAATTTCACCGCTGGTGGGGTATTCGAAGCCCGCGATCATGCGGAGCGTGGTGGTCTTGCCGCAGCCCGATGGGCCGAGCATCGAGAAGAATTCGCCATCGCGGATCTGCATCGAGACGTGGTCGACCGCATTGACATCGCCAAAGCGTTTGACGACATCGTGCAGATCGATCGCCAGTTCGTTGTTCATGGTGTTCGCGATCCGCGGTGCTGCGGCGACGCGATGCTCCTTTCCGGCTGCACTGAGGAGTGGGTTGGCAGAGTATACCATATCCTGGCGGGGTGGCGCGGCATGTACGGCCGCAGCATTCCGGCGGCGGCCAGCAGGCCGGGCGGATGTCGTAGGGCCGCAGCATTCCGCTGG
>JAYUYF010000754.1:0-14652 GCA_043752605.1 Roseiflexaceae bacterium | reverse complement strand
ATTCGTTTTGCTCACCCGCACAAGACATCTTATTAGTAATGATTTCGTGCTTTCACACCTGCATCTATAAGACGTCGTCTTGAGTGTCGGCATCGCTGATCGAATCACCGCAGACTCGCACCAAAAAACGCCACGACCCGCCGCACATACTCATCCGGCATTGCGGCGTACGACCCGGCGTGGCGCGCACCTGGCACCTCCCAGTAGCTCGCCTGCGGGTTTGCTGCCGCCAGCGCGCGACCCTGGTCGGGCGGGGTAAACGCATCGGCGGCACCGTGGATGATCAGCACCGGGCGCGCAGCAAGATCGTCGATCTCGAATACCGGGTCGGCGGTCGTCAGGTCTTTTCCCAGGACAAACCGCCCCATTGCTAGCGTGCCGGGCAGAAACACATCCGGCAGCTTGCTCGCCGTGGCCCAGTGCATCTGCAGCAGCGGCTCGATCTCGGCGTAGCTACAGTCTGCTACCAGTGCGCCGAGCGCTGGCTCGTCGTGCATGGCTCCGATCGCCGCCGCCGCCCCCATCGACACGCCCAGTAGCCCGATCTTCGCCGGCGCAAATCCCTGCGCCACGAGGTAGTCGACACCACCAAGCAAATCACGGCGCTCGTCAAGCCCAAAACTAAAATTGGCGTCGCCACTCGCGCCATGGCCCCGCGTGTCGATCATCAGTATCACAAAGCCAGCATTGTGCAGCGCAACGGCAAACGCGGGGAAACGGCCCTGAAACTCGGTCGCCCGGTTGCTGTCTTTGCCGTGCGCCAGGACGATCGCCTGCGTTGCACCAGCGCGCGTCAGATACCACGCAGCGATCTGCACATCGCCACCACGCGCGGGGAACTGCACGGGCGCAAAGGACACCGCGCCCGCCGGTGGTGCCGGAACCGCCAACCGCCGTGGGGTTGTCACCATCGTCGCCGCGATCGTACACACTGCGAGGTACCCAACAACCGCCAGCACCCCGAGGCTCGCCACGACCCACGCGGCTAACCTGCGAATCCGGTGCGGTAGAAGCCAGGTTGCTACGGTTGTCGCCATCGACATCCTCCTTCACCGTACAATGGCTTTTCGATTGATTAAACCCGTGCGTTTTGTGCCCCCCGCTCCTGTTTTGGGAGAGAGGAGCGGGGGTGAGGGTCGAACCAGCGCACGCCCGCCGCGCCAGAACGCTACTCCGTTTCCACGCTGGCGGGCTGCGCGATACCAAGTTGCGCGCGGCGCGCATCGGCCAGGCGGCGCTTCTCGGCGATATCGGCATCGGTCACGTATTTGTCAAACGAGCGCAAACCGGCGAGCTTCAGCCCGTGCTTTTTCATCAGCCGGTACATCTCCTTGGCTTTATCGATCTCGATATTGCGGCCAAGCGTATAATCGCCCCACATGCCCTCCATCGCGAGCAGCGCCGTCTCTGAAAGGCAGGCGTATGCTGTACCAGCGGGTAGCCCAATATCAAAGCCAAAATCGGGCTCGCCCGGCAGGAGAATTTCACCCGATTCGATCACCAGCACGTCCGGGCGGCGCGCCGCATCCTCTTCGCGCACATCGGGCGGGCGCGCCACATCACACACCACCGCACCGGGCTTGAGCTTATCGACATTGATCACGCGGCCGGTCAGCGCCGAAGTCGTTGTCACGATCAGATCGGCATCGCCGAGGTACGCATCCGCGCGCGTCGCGGCCGTCACCCGCGCGCCGGGCGTCTCGCGCTCGATCTGCGCTTTGAGCGCCAGCAACCGCTCGGGGCGCGGCGCGATGATCACAATATCGTGTACCGCCTGCGCCAGCAAGCGCGCGCAGACCGAGCCGATCGAGCCGGTTGCGCCGATCACCACCGCGCGCCCGCGATCGACGCGCCCGCCCATCAGTTGCACCGCCTGCTTGGCCGTCTCGAGCGTGGCCGCCACCGTCAGCGAATTGCCCGAGGTGATGCCGATATCGCTCTTCTGCGCCACCGTAATGCCGGCATCACCCACCACCGAAGTAAATGCGCCAAGGCCCATCAGTTTGGCACCCATACGCTCGGCCATGCGTGCACACTTGATCAGCCGCCGGTAAGTGAAGCTGACATCGCGGCGCATCAGCTCGCGTGGCGTAGCACCGAGTGTAAACAGTAACCCTTCGACTTCTTCGCCCGTCGCCGCGCTGCGGATACCACGCATTTTGGCGAGATACATCGGCGGGAAGTGTGCCGCGACGCGCTCGACGAGCCGTTTGGGCAAATATTTGGTGAACGCGAACCGTTTGTCGTTCTGGATGAAGCGCGTCGAGAGCGGATGGATCACAAAGGCAAATATGGGCTTCTCGGCATCGGGCGCGAGCTGCTGGATCGTCGGCCCCCACTGCGCGCGGTCGATAAAATCGATCACCGCCGCCTCATCTGGCACCGGGCCGCATTCCATCACCGCGATCATAATCGCCTCGAGCGTGTCGGTCGAGACAAACGGCCGCTCCGCGCTCAGCGGCGGCGACATCGTGATCAGCGTGCGCACGCCGCGCGCCTGCAGATCGGCGATCTCGGCCGGCGATGGGTCATCCGTAACAATCACTTTATGCTGCAAATTCTGCGGTGCAAAGCGGCGAATGTAGGCAAAATCGCCCGCGATCACATCTGCCCATTTGAAGAGCCGTTCGGCGCGCGGATCGTGCCCCTCGCTGCCAAGCGCAACCGGGTGCAGCCGATGATAGGGCAATAGCGCGGCGAACGGCAGTATCATGGCCGCATAGAGTTCGACCTGTTTCAACGTCCGCAGCGCCGGGAGCGTGCGCAAACCAAAGTGGATCAGCGGGTCAGCAAAGCGCAATTCGGCATCGTATTGCGCCAGTGCCTGCGCCAGCGCATAGCGCTCGATACCGGATGCGATCAGGATTCGGCGGTAATTGAACAGCCCGCGTTGCTGCTGGTTGGCACGGTGGATCACCCAGCGTTCGAGCGAACTTTTGAGCGCTGCACCATCGGTAACCGGCGTGCGGCGTGCAGCAGCCGCCACACCAAGCGCCTCGCGGTGCGGGTAGCGCGCCTCGCCAACCCGCACCACCGGCGCAAGCCCACCAAGCCCGATCGCATCGACCTGCCCGTCGTGCTCGCGCACCAGCGCCGTCGCACGCGCGACATCACCGTCGGTGCCGATTCGGCGCACGTGGACACGCTGGCCAAGCACAGTAGTGGTACATTCGTAGTCGCGTTGCGACGAACCGAGGCTGATGCTGACGGCACGCTTCATCGCGCTACTCCTCGTGGCTGGGGGACTTCTGTTCGCGTGCAGTATAACACCTGTGATGGCGCGCCACATCTTCGGGAGCACGACAGGCGCGTTTTGGCCGAATGTACCCCCGCCGCGCCGAACCTGTCGGCAGCGTGTATGGTACACTGCGTGCAGGTAGATTGCACAGCGGAGCACGCATGAACGAGTCAATCCCGGTGCTTGATTTTGGCTCACAAACCGCCCAGTTGATCGTGCGGCGGCTACGCGAACTGGGTATTTACAGCGAATTACTGCCCCACGATGCCGACGAAGCCGCAGTGCGCAAACTAAATCCGCGTGGCATCGTGCTTTCGGGCGGCCCGGCGAGCGTCTATGCGCCCGGTGCACCCCAACTGCCGGCCTGGGTGCCCACCAGCGGGTTACCGATCCTCGGCATCTGCTACGGCATGCAGCTGCTGGCGCATACGCTGGGCGGGCGCGTCGAGGGCAGCCAGCATCGCGAGTTTGGTCCGGCCACGATCACGCGCGTTGCCGATGAAACCATCCTGTTTGCTAGCACCCCCGCCGCGCAACCAGTCTGGATGAGCCACGGTGATCACATCGCCGCGTTGCCGCCTGGCTTTGTCACGCTCGCCACCAGCGCGGGTGCCCCATTTGCTGCGGGCGGCGATCCGGCGCGCGGCTGGTACGGCCTGCAGTTTCACCCTGAGGTGGCGCACACCCGCCACGGCCGCGCCCTGTTGCACAACTTTGCGTATGCGGTCTGTGGCTGCGCAGGCGGCTGGCAGACCAGTAGCTTTGTCGCCGACGCGATCACGCGCGTGGCGGCCCAGGTCGGCGATGGCCGCGTGATCTGCGCGCTCTCGGGCGGCGTCGATTCGGCCGTCGCTGCGCTGATCATCCACCGCGCGATCGGCGCGCAACTCACCTGTGTGTTTGTCGACAACGGGCTGTTGCGCGCGGGTGAGGCCGCGCAGGTGATCACCACCTTTCGCGAGCAGTTGCACATCCCGCTGATCGCGGTCGACGCGCGCGCGGAGTTTTTGGCCGCGCTGGCCGATATCACCGATCCCGAACAGAAGCGCAAGATCATCGGCGAGAAATTTATCCGCGTGTTTGAACGCGAAGCGCACCAGCTCGATGCCGCCTTCCTCGCACAGGGCACACTGTACCCCGATGTGATCGAGAGCAGCGCGCCCGATCGCGCCAAGGGCGTGACAATTAAGACCCATCACAACGTCGGTGGGTTGCCAGCCGATATGCAACTCCAGCTGGTCGAGCCGCTGCGCTATCTGTTTAAAGATGAGGTGCGCGCCGCCGGTCTCGAGTTGGGGCTGCCGGAGAACTGGGTCTGGCGGCATCCGTTCCCCGGGCCGGGGCTCGCGGTGCGCGTACTGGGCGCGATCACCTGGGAGCGGCTCGAAACACTGCGAACCGCGGATACCATTTTCATGGACGAATTACGACGCGCCGGGTTATACCGCGAGACGCAGCAAGCCTTCAGCGTGTTGCTCCCGGTACGCTCGGTGGGCGTGATGGGTGATGGCCGCACCTACGGCGAGACCATAGCACTGCGCGCGGTCACCACAGATGATTTTATGACGGCCGACTGGGCACGTCTTCCGTTTGAACTCCTGGCCACGGTCAGCAGCCGAATCGTAAACGAAGTCGCGGGTGTCAACCGCGTTGTATACGATATCTCTTCGAAGCCGCCGGCAACCATTGAGTGGGAGTAACCGATGACCAACCAGTTCGCCATCCACCTGTTCCAGTATCTCGTCGCACAGCAGCCTGCCAGCAATCTCGTCTGCGCGCCGCTCAACATTGCCCCCGCGCTCGCGGTTGCGGCTGAGGGCGCAGTGGGTGCGACACAACACGAATTGCTGGCCGCACTCGGCGCGTCCGATCCGGCAGCGCTCGCGACGGCGCTACACGCGGCGTACGCAGACTTGACGGCACGCGGCGAGGCGAGCTTCCAATATGCTGCCGCGCTGTTCGTCGATGCACGACTCGCGGGCGATGCCGCCCTGAACGACGAGTTTGTGGCGCGCGCGGCCGCGCAGTACGGTGCGACGCTGGCGACCCATGATTTCGCCGATGCCGCGACAGTACGCGTGATCAACGCCTGGGTGGCCGCGCAGACGCACAACAAGATCGACTCAATCATCAGCGAGTTGCGCCCCGACGATGTGCTGCTGATCCTCACCGCAATGTATCTGCGCGCCAGCTGGAATGACCCGTTCCCCGCGCATGACACACACGATGCAGCGTTCACCCGCGCTGATGGCGAAACAATGCTGGTGCCGATGATGCGGCTCACCGAGACGCTGCGCTATACCGAAGCCGCTGGCACACAGGTCGTCGCGCTCGCGCTGCGTGGTGTACCGATTGACATGTTGGTTATGTTGCCGCTGCACGGCAGCTCGCACGCCGAACTGCTCGCCGCGATGGATGCCGAACAGTTTGCCGCAATCCACCATACGCTGCGCCCGACGCCAGTGACGCTCGCACTGCCACGCTTCCGCATCGCCAGCGAAATCGCGCTCGTCCCAGTATTGCAGTCGCTCGGCATCACGCAGGCTTTTGGCGCGCACGCCGACTTTGGCGCAATGGGTGGGCCAGCCGAAGGATTGTACATCAGCGATGTCCGCCACCGTACCTATCTCGACGTGGGTGAGGATGGTGTCGAGGCGGCGGCGGCTACGGCGGTGATGATGGGGCGGCTGAGCATGCCCGTCGTGCCTGAAGAGGCCAGGGCGATGACGGTGGATCGGCCGTTCCTGATAGTGCTCTGTGAGCAACAGCACGGCACGATTGTGTTTGTCGGCGCAGTGACGGAGCCGGAGACGGCGTGATCGCTGCATCTGCACCAGCCAAGCTGATTCTGGTTGGCGAGCACGCGGTCGTGTATGGCTATCCGGCGCTGGCGGTACCGCTGCCGGATATCCGCGCACGTGTGATAATTCACCCACTTGCCGTTGGCGAGGGCGTGCAGTTTGTTGCCGATGACATCGGGCGCAGCTGGATTATGGCGAACAACCCGGATGAGCCACTCTCGCTACTGGCCACCGAGACGCTGGCGTACCTTGGTACGCCAGCACCGGATATCCGCGCGGTCATCTCGTCGGCGATCCCGGTCGCCAGCGGCATGGGTAGTGGCGCAGCGGTCGCGGTCGCGTTGGTTGGCGCGCTGGCGCGGCTGGCAGGGCGGACGCTTGCGGCGGCTGAGATCTCAACGCTGGTATTTGCCAGTGAGCAACGGTATCACGGCTCGCCAAGCGGGATCGACAATACTGTGATCGCGTTTGCGCAGCCGCTCCATTTCCAGCGGATTGATGGTGTGCCGACGATGCGCCCGCTCAAAATTGGTCGCACCTTTACGCTCGTGATCGGCGACACAGGCGTGCGCAGCGCAACCCGGTTGCCGGTGGTGGATGTGCGCCGCCGCCACGCTGCCGACCCGACGCGTTATGCTGCAATCTTCGCCGCACTGGGAACGCAGACCGATGCCGCACAACACGCACTCGCGAGCGGCGATCTTGCTGCGCTCGGGCAGAGCTTTGATAGCAGCCACGATCTACTTGGCGATCTGGGCGTCTCCTCGCTCGATCTTGATCGGCTGGTGTTTACCGCGCGCGCAGCGGGGGCACACGGCGCCAAACTCTCGGGAGCAGGCTGGGGCGGCGTCATGATCGCACTCGTGGATGACCAGACGCGCGCACCCGTCGAACAGGCACTCCACAAAGCGGGGGCCGCGCGCGTGCTGACGACCGTTGTGGAGCGCAACGACTGACGTTTTTGTGTGTCAGGTGGTATACTTTACGTATGGCAAAAATACTTGTTGCGATGAGCGGTGGCGTCGATAGCTCACTTGCTGCAGCGCTTCTCAAAGAGGCTGGCCACGAGGTGGTCGGCATTACACTTCACCTGTGGGACGAAGACGAGACTCGTCTGTCGGAGAGTATGTGTTGCTCGCAGGAGATGACCGACAGCGCACGGCGGGTGGCGGCCCAGCTCGGCATCGGCTACTACGTCTTCAATTACCAGCGCGAATTTCGCCGCCACGTGATCGAGACCTTTCTCGATGGCTATGCGCAAGGATATACGCCCAATCCATGCCTGGCCTGTAATCGTGATATCAAATTCCGCGCGTTGCTCAATCGCGCCGATGCGCTCGGCTTTGACTACGTGGCCACCGGCCACTACGCACGGATTGCGGCGCGCGAAGATGGCTACACATTGCTGCGCGGTGTGAATGTGGACAAAGATCAGTCGTATATGCTCTACATGCTTGGCCAGCCGGAACTGCGGCGGCTGATGTTCCCGATTGGCGAACTGAGCAAGACCGAGGTACGCGAGCTCGCGCGCGCGCGCGGGCTGGCCAGCGCCGATCGGCCAGAGAGCCAGGATATTTGTTTTGTGCCCGGCGGCGATTACCGCAACCTCCTGCGCGAAGAGCGGCCGGCATCGCTGGTGCCCGGCCCAATTGTTGATGCGGCGGGCAATACTGTGGGGCAACACGGCGGCTTACCGCTCTATACCGTCGGGCAGCGGCGCGGGTTGGGTGTGGCCACCGGCAGCGCGGTGTATGTCACCGGGCACGATCTGGCACGCAACACGCTGGTCGTTGGCCCGGCCGAGACGCTGCGCCGCGCGACACTCCGCGCGCACGGGGTTGTCTACACGCCTGGAGCACCAGTTGAGCCATTCGTCTGTAGTGTGCAGTTGCGTTCGCACGCCGATGCGGTGGCGGCTACCGTCGAGCCGATGGCCGCTGGCCAGGCGCTGGTGCGTTTCACCGAGCCGCAGCGCGCGGTGGCCCCCGGGCAGGCGGTGGTCTTTTACGACGGCGACACCGTGATCGGTGGTGGGCTGATCGCCACATTTGGCGCGGAGCAGTAGCGTGGCACCCGGCCCGCTGTTATTGCTGCTGATCGCGATCGCCAGTGGCGCGCTCGCACACCTGTTATGGGGCCGCCGCTGGGTGCAATTGCCATTGTTTCTGGCCGCTGCGGGCGCGGGCTGTATCCTGATCAGTATCTCTGGTCTGCGTGTGTTGCCCGCGCTGTTTGCTCCCGCTGGCGTCCCTGTGCTGGAGGCGACGATGGCCGCATGGTTGCTGCTGGTGGTTGCATCGCGGCTGCGGGTCTGAAGAAGGAATACTGGCGATGGCATACAGTAATTTTTCGCTGAGCGGTGTTGTTCAGCAATTTGCGCTGACTGTGCAAGACAATCAACCACTTGTAACGCCAGTATTACTGATCGCTCCCGGTACATTACTCCGCGCAACACTCGATGAACATCTCCCCCTCGCGACGGCCATTGGCACTGAAAAAGCGCGTTCAGAGCTACTGATCATGCCAGTTCTAGTCGAAGTCAGACGCCTCGCTGAGCGCCAGATTAGTCTGTTCTCCGGGATTGAATTCTCAGTCGATCCCGCACAGGGCCTGACGGGCGTCTGCGATTTCATTCTGAGTCGCTCGCGGGAGCAGCATATTTTGCGCGCACCGGTGATCATTATCGTCGAGGCCAAAAAAGACGATATTAATGCTGGTCTTGGCCAGTGCGTCGCCGAATTGCTTGCAGCACAGCTCTTCAATGAGCGTGAAACGGGTTCACGTGAGCCTGTATTTGGTGTCGTATCGACGGGCACAGTATGGAAATTTCTGCGGCTTGATGCAGGGATGCTGACTATCGATCCGCGCGAATACTATATTGATCAGATCGACCAGATTCTCGGCGTGTTTTGTGTGATGCTTCAACCGCACAGTACCGCTACTGTATTGTACGAGCGTGCATCACAGTATCTGTTGCACGAACAGGCGCGTAATCTGGAGCAGCTACATCTGCTTGGTGCGCTGGGCACACCACAGTTTGTGACACTCTGCCCACTCATTACTGCCCATGCAACCGAGGCACAACTCGCCGCAGCTCTTTCACCAGCAATCCCCAGACACGTTAGACGGGTGATGATCGACACCGCACGTCAGCTTGTGCAAGACGGGCAAAGTGACAAACTGCTAGCGTGGATCGCGACCACCCCACGCGTTCACAGCGAGACGGCAAACAGGGCGCGCGAGCTGTGTCATCATTAAATCCCCGGCACGTTGTGTGCTATAATCGCGCAGAGCTTACGGGCAGATAGAGGAGCGCTATGCGACGCTGGATTATCATCGGGCTGACGCTCGTTGGCCTTCTTACGATTGCCTTCTTCGTCGCGGCGATCTGGTCGCCAGAATTTCGTACAACCGCGCGCGACATTTCGATCATCATTCTTGCAACTTTCCAGATGATCACGGCAATCATTGGGCTCACATTACTCGTCGCGCTGCTGTTTATCGGATTTCAGATCCAGAAAATGGCGAAGCAGACGATTATTCCACAAATCACGATGTTGACGGGCAAGGTAGACGAGATTCTCGAAACATCGAAGGCGATCGCAGGCACCGCGCAGGCCACGACGCAAAATGTAAGCCAGACGACAAGCTACGTCTCCAAACAGGTAGTCTCACCGTTTGTCAAGGCGGCAGGGCTGGTGGCAGGGGTCAAGGCTGCCGCCGAGTACATCGCACGGCGCGATGATCCGTAGAGCTGCATTGTAGTCCACTCCGTCCCCCCGCCCCAACCCCTCTCCCACAGCTGGAGAGGGGTTGAGGTAACTGCCACCTTTGTAAAACTAATCCTGCGCGAACCCCAGCGCCTCTGCCACAATATACAACGGTCGTTGCTTGACCTCATCGTAGATCCGGCCCAGATACTCGCCGATGATCCCCAGAAAGATCAATTGTACTCCACCGAGAAACAAGACGCTCACCAGTGTCGTCGCCTGGCCCTGGAGCGTATTGATACCCGTGAGACGCAACACAACCGCAACGATGATCGCGATCAGCGCAATCGCGGCGATAGCAAAGCCGGTGACGGTGGCGAGCTGCAGTGGTACATACGAGAAGCTCGTGATCGCATTGATCGAGAGCCGTACCATTTTGCCAAGCGTGTAGTTGGTCTCACCCGCTTTGCGTGAGTTACGCGTGTAGCTCACACCCGTCTGTTTGAAGCCCACCCAAACCGAGAGCCCGCGCATAAATCGGTGGTGCTCGCGCATACTACTGAGCGCATCGACGACCGTGCGATCCATCAGCCGAAAATCGCCGGTGTCGGCGGGCAGATTGATGTTCGTGATACGCCGAATGAGCCGGTAGAACAGCTTGGCCGTAAACAATTTGAAGAACGTCTCGCCCTCGCGCGCGGCACGTACCCCGTAGATTAGCTGATACCCTTCGCGCCAGCGAGCAGCCATCTCGACAAGCACCTCGGGTGGGTCTTGCAGATCCGAGTCAATGACCGCGACGGCGCGCCCCTGCGCATAATCGACGCCCGCAGTGATCGCCATCTGGTGGCCAAAATTGCGCGAAAAATTAATCACGCGGACGCGCGGATCGGTTGCGTGCAACTCACGCATAATATCGATACACCGATCGCGGCTGCCATCGTTGACCAGCACGATCTCAAAGGGTTCACCGAGCGGCTCGAATGCCGCCACGACGCGACGATAAAATTCGGGCAGCAGCGCCTCTTCGTTGTAGACCGGTGCGACGATCGAAAAGGTCGGTGGTGCCTCGGCTGCCATTGATCCTGCTTCCATTTGCACAGCGTGTCCCGCCATTATTGTACCATGCGCGTCTGCACATCGGCCATTTCGAGCCAGTTTTGCCCGCTCTCGACATCGACTTTGAGCGGGACACGCAGGCCAAAAATCTGCTCCATCGTCTCGCACACCAGTAGTGCTGCCTGCTGCACTTCTGCCTCGGGGGCTTCGAGGATCAACTCATCGTGAACCTGCAGCAGGATTTGCGTCTGCAAGCCCGCAGCGCGCAGCGCGTGATCCACCGCAATCATCGCCATCTTCATCAGATCGGCCGCCGTGGCCTGGATCGGCGCGTTGACCGCCTCGCGCTGCGCTGCCGCCTGGCGCGGCCCCTTGACATTAATCTCGTGGAAATTGCGCCGCCGCCCAAACAGGCTCTGGACGTAACCGTCGCGGCGGCACTCGGCCAGCGTGCGGTCGATATATTCGCGGATTCGTGGGAAGCGACCGAAGAGCTCATCGATGAGCTGCTGTGCTTCGCCACGGCTCAGCATCGTGCGCTGTGCAAGCCCGAATGCGCTGATGCCATAGATCACTCCAAACACGGTCAGTTTTGCGAGCCGCCGCTGGTTCTTGTCGACCTGTTCGAGCGGCACTGCGAACAGCTGCGCGGCCGTCGCACTGTGAATATCCAGGTCATCCTCAAACGCCTGGGTCAGCGCTTCGTCCTGCGCGATATGCGCGAGGACGCGCAGCTCGATCTGCGAATAATCGGCGGCGATGAAGCGGTGCCCCGGCCGCGCCACAAAGCCGCGCCGCAACTCGCGGCCTTCATCCGTACGCGTCGGGATATTCTGCAAATTGGGTTTATTGCTCGCCATACGGCCCGTCGCCGCACCGATCTGACTGTACTGCGTATGCACGCGCCCGGTGCGCTCGTGTATCATTTCGGGCAGCGCATCGACGTAAGTGCTCTTGAGCTTGCTCAGCTGGCGATGCTGGAGGATCAGGTCGACAATACCGGTCTGATTGACATCGCGCGCACGCAGATCTTCGAGCACCTGCGCGGTGAGCGAGAACTTGCCGGTCTTGGTCTTGTCTAAGCCCTTGCTATCGATGCCGAGCTTGCCAAACAGTACATCGCTCAGCTGGTCACCCGAGTTGATGTTGAACTTGCCACCGGCGACCGCGAAGATCTGCTGTTCGAGCGCGGCCAACCGTTCGGTCATACGCACCCCGACGGCGCGCATAAACGGCGCATCGAGCGCGATACCGGCCTGCTCCATCCGCACAATTACCGGCAAGAGCGGCATCTCGATCTGGCGAAAGACCTGTTCGAGCTGGCCATTGGCGGCGATCTGTGGTGCTAGTGCGTGAACCAGCCGCAGCGTCATATCAGCATCGGCGGCGGCGTACGGTGTGGCGCGGTCGATCGGCACATCGGCAAAGCTAATCTGGGTCTTGCCCTTGCCCGCCACCGCTTCGTATTCGGTCATCGGCTCGACAAGCTTGAGCTCATACAGCGCCAGTTCCTTCAGGCCACGCCGTTTGTCGAGCAACTGTGCCGCGATCATCGTATCAAACGCCAGATTGGCGACGGGAATGCCGACGGTGGGCTGGCCAAGCACCTCGATATCGAATTTGGCATTGTGCGCATAGACCTGCTTCTGCGGGTCGCCAAAGATCGGGCGCAACGCCGCAAACACGATCTCGCGCGGCAACTGCTCGCCCGTGGTGTGACCAAGCGGGATATACCAGGCGCTGCCAACTTCGGTGGCGACCGAGATCCCCACCAGCGGGTCGCGCAGCGGGCTGATACTGTCGGCATCGGCGGTGTGGGTCTCGACATCAAAGGCAAACCCGGCTGCCGCCACCAGCGCCGCGACGACCGCAGCCAACTGGGCCGGGGTCGTCACTGCGGTATACTCACCAAGCGCCGGGATCGGGGCGGCGGGGGCGGCGGGCGCGCCACCAAACATGTCGAGCTGGGCGGTGGCACCGCCGACGGCGGTCTGGGCGAAATGCTCGCCCGGTGCAGCGGGCAACGCCACGGTCTCCATCGCGCCACTGGCGGGCAACCGCGTGATCAGGGTCTTGCCCATCTCGAGTTCCTGGAAGATCCGGATCACCGCCTGCCGGTCATACTCGCGCAGCGTAGCGAGCTTCAGGTCGATCGTCACCGGTGCATCGCAGACGATCGTCGCAAGCTTCTTCGAAAACATGGCCGCGTCGCGCTGGCCGTCGAGCGGCTTCTGGTAGCGCTTGGGCACCAGCGTCAGATTGTCGTAGATCCCTTCGACCGTGCCAAACTCTTTTAGCAGCGCGACCGCGCCCGCCTCGCCGATGCCCTTCACCCCCGGAATATTGTCCGACGTGTCACCCTTCAGGCCGCGCAAATCGGTGAGTTGCGCCGGGCGCAGGCCGTTGTAACGCTCGACGACCTCGGTTTCGGTGTAATACGTGGTGTTTTTGTCGCCGCGCTGGTACGGGTTGGCGAGCAGTACGTGGACGCGCTCGTTGACCAGTTGCAGCGTGTCGGTATCGCCGGTGAGCACCAGCGTGGTGACGCCCAGTACCGCCGCCTGCACACCCAGCGTGCCGATTACATCATCGGCCTCGAACCCTTCGGCGGTGAGGATCGGGATTGAAAAGGCAATCAGCAATTCTTTGATACGCGCCAGCTGCTGCTCGAACTCCTGTGGTGTCTCGACGCGGCCCGCTTTGTACTCGGCGTACAGGTCATCGCGAAACGTCCGGCCAATATCAAACGTGACGATCACATACTCGGGTTGATACTCGCGGATGGCGTTCAGCATGATCGAGGTGAAGCCAAAGATCGCGTAGGTCGGCTCGCCGGTGCTGGCGCGCAGCCCCTGTTCTTTCAGCGCGTGAAACGCCCGGAAGGCCAGCGCGTGGCCATCGATTAGCAGCAGCAGCGGGTGGGGAGCAGGCATACAGCACCTCGGAATCAAACACTCGTTCGCCACTATTATACACGCTGGCGAAAGAGCATGGTACAATATTGAGAACAACGAGGGCACGCGCAAGGGGGCTACGATGACGACCGAGACGCTTTCCACGCTGGCTGATACTGACGAGCACGACATCGAGTATCCGCCGGCTGAGCTCGACCTCAGCCACATTGTGACTGAGGACGACACTCCGGTGGACAACATCGCCTCTGCCAAACAGCAACGCCTGCTCGTCGAGCCGCTCTACAGCGCGCACCCACTCGGCGAACGGATCTTCTTCGCCGATTCGAACGTTGGCATCTTCCCATTACTGCACGGTGCGCCGCTCGTGCCAGATACTTTTCTGAGCCTCGATGTGCAGCCGCAGCAAGACTGGTGGGAGAAGAAAAACCGCGCCTACTTTCTGTGGGAATTTGGCAAAGCGCCCGAAGTGGTGATCGAGATCGTCTCCAATCGGCGCGGCGGTGAGATCGTACGCAAGGTCGATGCTTACGCGCGCATGCGCATTTCGTATTATGTCGTGCTCGACCCAAGCCACCAGCTGAGTAGCACTACGCTACGCACATTTCGGCTCGAAGGCAGCAGCTACCGCGAGAGCGCGTTGCCGTTCTTCCCCGAGATCGGGCTCGGATTGGCGCTCTGGCGCGGCCACTACGAAGATATCGAACAAGAATGGCTGCGCTGGTGTACGCCAGACGGCGCGCTGGTGCCGACCGGTGCAGAACTTGCCGCAGACTATGCCAGAGTTGCCGCCGAGCAGGGCAGGATTGCTGCCGCACAGATGCAGCTTGCCACCGCACAGACGCAACTCGCCGCCGCGCACCTTCAGCGTGCCGAATCGGCCGAAGCACGCCTGGCAGCACTGGAGGCCGAGCTGAGTCGTCTGCGCGGAG